>NZ_JBLXDN010000003.1:0-226622 GCF_048264025.1 Nitrincola sp. | reverse complement strand
CAGCTACCCAGTACCAGCAATGCATGCATTCGACACCCACGATCAGGTCATCCAGATAGGGTTGGATCAGGCGATGCAGAGCATCAGGACTGGCAGGAATTTCCTTGTGCAACAAGGTTTCACCCTGCTGATTGAGGATACAGACATACAAGCTACGAGCATGCAAATCGACTCCACAATAATGACGATGAGTGTTATTGTAAAAGTTCATTGGGTCTTCTCCTTTTTGGTTTGGTCGCCTTCCAGCTTAGTCAATCTGGCTAGGCTGGGGAGAAGGCTCAATGAGTATCAAAGCAAATCAGTCTAACGATGTAGCTCCCCTGCCCTGCCTTTTGCGAGTGGAACATAGCTCCACTAAGCTCGATGAATCGATTTTGAGACCGGAGTTGGCAAAGGGATGCACGCAAGAGTAAATCAGCTTACCATTGCATGTTTAAGCGGATCGCGCTCCCTTGCACCGGCAGGAACTCCCAATGAACCAAGAACAACCCAATAATCCTTTACATGGTTTGAGTCTGGAAAAAATACTCACACGCCTGGTCGAGCACTACGGTTGGGATGCTTTATATGCGCAGATCAATATCAACTGCTTTCACAATGATCCGTCCATTAAGTCGTCGCTGAAGTTTTTGCGCCGAACGCAGTGGGCCAGAGACAAGGTTGAGGCGTTGTATATTAATACCTTTGCCATCGACTAACTAAGCTGGAGGCAGAAAATCAAGACTTGTTCAGGGTGCATGCCAGTTATGCAGCATGGAGCGGACCCGAAGATATTGCTTTAGCTACATCTTTGGGAGAGGCTCCAAGGGCCAGGAGTGATTTCATGATCAGGTCTATGGAGACACTTGGATCTCCGGCCTCCATTTTGGCGATGCGTGACTGGCTGGAATGAACCATTTTTGCTAACTCTATCTGGCTCAGATTATTGTGCTGTCTACGCTGTCGAAGTGTATGGCTCAGCGCCAGCTTCATTTCAATGTAAGCAGACTCTTCAGGGGTCAAATCCAGAAACTCATTAACACTACCGACTTTCCAACCGGCGGCTTCCAGTTTCTTTCGTTTATTTTTTTGCATCGTCATACATCCTGAATCTGGACTTACAAACATCAATTCCATGTAGCCAAACTAATGGCTTGTCCTTTGGGCTCATGTACTACAATATATGTCGCATATGACATAAATACAAGCGAATGATATTTGATGAGCATAAAAATTTATGCACCAAGAGGACCCAGTGCACATTTTTGAAACGAAGCGATTAATCGCAAGACACCTCGGCCACCACAGGACCTTCCCGCTCTCACTGAAATTTTGAGTGATCCCGAGGTGATGCGCTATTCAGTGCGCGGTGGTTGCCATCATCGCGCCTGAGCATCGGGCGTCCATCAGGGTATTCGAGAAAGTCGGATTTAATACATAGCGATACTTGAATGCCACCCCCCTAAACACATATACTTCCACATATATTTTATCAAAGAGGCCAACCGCAATGGGACAAGTGACTATCTATTTGGAAGACGAGCTTGAGGCGAAGATGGTGGCCAACGCCAAGGCCCACAAATTGTCCAAAAGTAAATGGATTGCCACCGTCATCCGCGAGAGACTAGTCAACGAATGGCCGCCCGCCGTGCGTGAAGCCGCTGGCAGTTGGGGCGATTTTCCTGAGCTTGAAGTTATCCGGGGCGAAGCACACACCGATATCGAGCGGGAGAACCTGTAATGTGGGTGCTGGACACCAACACTCTGATCTATTTTTTTAAGGGACTGGGCAACGTAGGCGACATACTGCTGAGCCACGCCCCCGGCGATATCGGGATACCCAGCATCGTGCTTTACGAGCTGGAAGTGGGCATTGCCAAATCCACCTCCGCCCAGAAGCGCCGGGAACAACTCAAGGCATTGACCACAGTAACCCAACTGCTTCCCTTTGGCAGCGCCGAAGCCGAAGCCGCCGCCCGCATCCGGGTCAGCCTGGAAAAACAGGGCACCCCTATAGGCCCCTATGACTTACTGATCGCTGGCACTGCACTGGCACAGAATGCCACCCTGGTCACCCGCAATACCCGGGAATTCAACCGAATCAAAAAGCTACAGGTGGAAAACTGGTATTAGATAAATCCATTGGAGCAACAGGGTACTGGACCGCTGCCACAATCCTGTTGGGTTAGATATGCACCAAGAGGATGACCCAGTGCAGATTTTTGAAACAAAGCGATTAATCGCAAGACAACTCGGCCACCAGGACCTTCCCGCCCTCACTGAGATTTTGAGCGATCCCGAGGTGATGCGCTATTCAGTGCGCGGGGTTTGCGATGAAAAAGCCACTGGCGAGTTTATTGATTGGTGTATGGCCTGCTACTCATCTCACAGAATAGGCCCCTGGGCATTGCTGGAGAAAAGCTCGGGTGATCTGGTTGGCTTCTGTGGTGTCAGCCCTGAACAGGTCGGTGGCGTTGAGGAGGTCAACCTGGGCTATCGATTAGGACGTAGATTTTGGAACCAGGGGCTGGCGACAGAAGCGGTTCAGGCTGTTATAGAATATGTTTTTGACCAAAAACACTGTGACTCGGTGGTTACCATCATCGAACCTGAGCATCTGGCGTCTATCAGGGTATCCGAGAAAGCCGGATTTAAGGATTACTCCATTCATGAGTTCCATGGTCGGCGGGTGCGTGTGTATCGGATGGCGATAAGTACAGGTCTCGATATAAGTTATGTCAGTGACATGAGTCGGATGTAATGCATCGCAATACCCGGGAATTCAGCCGGATCAAAAAGCTAAAGGTAGAAAACGGGTATTAGCCAAATCCATTGGAGCAACAGGGTACTGGACCCTGTTGGTCTGAAAAAAAGCCCCCTGATCCGAAGACCAGGGGGCTTGCAGTTACTGGCCCTGAAAAATCAGTGGTTGCCGATATCCTTGCCGTGCGCATCAAAGACACTGCTATCGGCCTCGCCTTCGACAGTCAGGAAACCTGCCAAGCCGCGTTCAGCCCGTGACAGGGCATGGTCGACCAGAATATAGCGTCCCGGGTAGTCAACCTGGAACTCAACCATGGTGGAACCACCGGGTGCCACTGATGTAGTCTGCACATTGTGAAGTGGTGGATCGGTCAGCGCACCTTCGTGATAGACACGATCAAAGATCTCACCAATCACATGGAAGGATGAGGTCGCATTCGGCCCGCCGACACCGAAGAAAATCCGTACCGTTTCCCCTACCTGTGCCGTCATGTTATGAATGCTTTTGAGCGAGTTTACAGAGCCATTAAAAATCATGTACTCGAAATCCTCATCAAGCAGTTTATCGAGTGAGAAGGACAGCTCACCTCTGGTACCAAAATCCTCTGTTGTATATAGCTCACCCTGCATAACATAGAATTCCCTGTCTACTGGATCAAGGCCACCCTCGGGTTCGACCAGAATCATCCCGTACATACCGTTGGTGATATGGTGCGCTACCATAGGGGTTGCGCAGTGGTAGACATAGAGCCCCGGCTGCAAGGCTTTGAAAGTAAAGCTCTCGGTCTGACCCGGAGCCGCCTGAGTTACAGCAGCACCACCACCAGGTCCGGTTACGGCGTGAAAATCTACCGAGTGGATCATCGTGGAGCTTTCGGGGTTTTTCAGGTTGATCGTGACGGTATCACCTTCACGTACACGCAGAAAAGGCCCTGGCACAGTGCCGTCGAATGTCCAGAATTTATAGCTGCTGCCATTATCAAGCTTGCCAACTTTTTCCACCGTTTCCAGCGTGTACTCCAGGGTTGTAGGCTCACGATCTCCGATTGGACCAGGTAGATCCATGGGTGAAAGGGTCATATCGTCGGCATCTATATCGGTCGTTGTTGTCCCTTCTCCGACAACGATCATCCCTTCCATACCGGCAGGTCGATGGCCGGGTACCGAGCACCAGTAAGCGAATTCACCTTCTTTGTCAGCACGAAATGCCAGGACTGTACTTGCTCCCTGCCCTGCTACCTGATCTGATTTGGCATTATTGAAATCCGGCGCAACGATATCATGCAGGGCACCGTCGCCATTGATCATATTGATCTGCACCATCGCACCCAATTTAACATTCAGCGTGGGGTTGACCTTGCCATCAATATCACCACCCTGCCCGATATAGACCAAGCGGCCATCAGCAATTGCCGTTCGTAAGGTAAAGGTTGCATCGGGGGTGTACTTTGCCGTGGATTCATTAGCGGCCGTAGCAACCCATGGCGTGAATAAAATTGCCACGAATAGTAGCAAATAATTAAGGATTTTAATTCTCATATACTTCTCCTGCTAGATAACCAGAAACTATGTCTCAATCAAGGGGCACTCGAGTTGTGACTCAGGAATACAAAATGATATTGGGGTTATTGCAACACCAATACCTTCATATGAGTTATATCTAGTAGACATAGTATTTAAAATCAAATAATTTTCATTATTTATTAATATCCCTGTCTATTTTCATTCAATTTCCACAGCTGTGCAGTTTCTCCAGGGGCCAATCTCTATTGTTTCGAAGAGGCTTGTAATTTGAGTTACACTTACTCTTCAGCCTTTTCACTTGAGTAAGAGGCAGATAACAACTTAACCAAGAGGCGCTTTTGCTCGAAATTACAGACAACGTTCATCTGGCTGACTGGGAGATCGAGTTCCAGGCGATTCGTGCCCAAGGTGCCGGTGGGCAGAACGTGAACAAGGTGGCATCTGCCGTGCATTTGCGCTTTGATATTCAGCGCTCCTCTCTACTCCCCTTTTATAAGGAACGTTTGCTGAACTATTCTGATCAACGGATCAATCAGGATGGCGTAATCGTGATCAAGGCACAGCGCTTTCGTACCCTGGAAATGAACAAGGACGATGCCCTGCAACGGCTGAAAGAGTTGATCCAACAGGCGATCAAACCCGTAAAGATACGCCGAGCCACAAGACCGACCAGGGGTTCGCAACGACGACGCATGGATAACAAAACCCAGCGTGGTAAAACTAAATCACTGCGCAACAAAGTTGATGTTTGAATGACTAAACTCACTCTTTACCAGTTCCCCATTTCACACTTTTGTGAAAAAGTGCGTTGGACGCTGGACTTCAAGGACTTGCCCTACCAAACCCGAAAACTTATGCCGGGCTTTCATATCCGCGTGATCCGTAAACTATCCAGCTCCTCCTCCGTTCCCCTGCTGACCCATGGCGATCAAGTGGTTCAGGGCTCGGCGGCCATAACTGATTATCTGGAAGCGTTACAGCCACAACCGGCATTGACTCCCGTCACACCGGAGCAGGCTCAAAGTGCCATAGCTTGGGAGCAGCGCCTTGATGCTGAATTGGGTCCGGCGACGCGTGTGTTTGCTTATCATTACCTGCTGGATCGGCCCGACATCCTTGTTCCCTGGCTAACCACCGGACTGCCTTTTTATTCTCGCTGGTTGTTCCGCGCACTGTTCCCCAAAATAGCCAAAGTCATGCGTAAAAAGATACGCATTAATGCAGCCAACGCGGACAAATCCCGGTTGATTATTGAGGAACTGTTACAGGAGATCTGCAGTGTCTATCGCTGTGGTAACTACCTGGCTGGGGATACCTTCTCACGCGCTGACCTCGCTGCATGCGCCCTGCTTGCTCCATTATTCATGCCTGCCGGCTATGGAATAGAGTGGGGACCGCTATCTGACTTTCCGGCAGAAATGCAGGCATGGCTGCAAACACATCAACACGAGCTGGATGAAGTTGCAGCCATCTATCAGAAGCATCGGCTGAATTAAAACTTAGTTATTGGGAATCAACCAGATGGGATTAAAGCGTGCTCAAGGCTGCTTAATGGGCCAACTCTGTGGTGACTCACTAGGCAGTCTGGTTGAGTTTCAGGATGCTGAAATGATCGCCCAACGTTACCCTGAAGGTCTACGCCAACTGGATAACGGTGGTACATGGAACACCCTGGCAGGTCAGCCTACCGATGACTCCGAAATGGCACTTGCCCTTGCCAGATTGCTGGTTCAATACAACAGCTATGATAAACACCTGGCTTATAAAGCCTACCTGGACTGGATTGACTCGCATCCGTTCGATAGCGGCATGACAATTGCTGATGGACTTAAAGGCGTGCCAAATACAGACAGTCAGGCCAATGGCGCATTAATGCGCATCAGTCCGCTGGGTATTTTTGCGTCTCGTGCAACTGACTCCCAGATTATAGAATGGGCCAGCCAGGATGCTGCACTTACCCACCCACATCTCATCTGCCAGCAGGCTAATGCTTTATATACACTGGCCATTGCGAGATGCATTGAACAGGACTTAACCCCAGAAACGGTTTATACAAAAATCCAAAATTGGGCACAGATACTCGATGTTGATCCTGAACTAATGGTGGCTATTGAAGTTGCCGCAGTCATGCCTCCAGCAGACTATCTGAATCAGCAAGGATGGGTGCTACTTGCCTTTCAGAATGCCTTGTGGCAATTGCTACACGCCGAGAGTCTGGAAGAAGCTATTGTTGATACAGTGATGCGAGGTGGCGATACGGATACAAATGCGGCTATTTGCGGTGCTCTGCTCGGTGCTGTCTATGGGGTTGATGCCATTCCAGAACGGTGGATCAAATGTGTACTGAATTGCCGCCCTGCTCCTGGAAAACCTGGCGTACATCAACCCAGACCTGAAATTTATTGGCCTGTCGATGCGCTTGAACTGGCAGAGCGGTTGTTGAACGCATATTAATAGACCATCATAATGATCTGAATTATACGATCACGATTTTTAATGGTGTGATTCAGAAGATTGAGTGGAGTCGGTTTTAGTCTATAGGCGATTAAAACTTAGCGGCCATTTAGCTTGCACAGAATTCTGCCCCCTCACGGGGCGGCTAACAAAAACAAGGCCGCATCTCGCTCAGCTTCCAGCCTGATCCACGCCCTGGCCATATTGATATTGTCGCCTAGATGCTGACGCTGTATCTGTTCTAATCTTTCATCATAGCGTCCATTAATCACATTCCAGTCAGGATGCAGTACTTCAGCGCGCAAGGCGCGTGCTTCATTACGCTGTATCTCGTTTCTAAGACGATCTCGCAGTGCCGGTTGATCACTGCCCACTAATCGATTAACAATGCTTCTGAGATCCTGATAGCGTGTTGTTATCAACTGTTTATCGAGTGGTCGACCTGAACTTCCAGCATTACTATGACTTAAAGATCTTTGACCCGGTTGCACACCCAGTGTGCCGCCACTGGTAGGCGTAAGATCCAATGCTGGTATTTGATGAGCATCGGGACCACAAGGCAAATTTGAAAATACTTTTTGGCCGCTATCGCCAGTACACCGATAGACCTGAGATAGCGCGTCAGTCGATACCAGTAGTGCAGTCAGAAATACAATTTGTCTCGATAACATGCTTTAATCTTCCCTGATATAAATGTGATGGTTGGTAGTATATGCCATTCACCCTCTATTTGAATATCCGGTTTTCGTAAACACCCCTTGTCACTGTATACTGTGTCTCCCAGCAGGCTAGGCTGCTTTTATAAAGACACTGACTCGCGTAAACATGAACGAAAATCACACCAGTAATATTTCAGTAAAATCAACCTCAACACCAGACAACACGCGGGTTTCAAAGGCTCGGCGTTTTTCAGTGGCCCCGATGATGGATTGGACTGATTCCCACTGCCGCTCTTTTCACCGCTTGCTGACGCACAATGCCCTGCTCTACACCGAGATGGTAACCACTGGCGCGCTGATTCATGGGCATCGGGAGCGTTTTTTGCGTTATACCGCCGATGAGCACCCTGTTGCCCTGCAGTTGGGTGGCAGCAATCCGGAGGAGTTGGCGCTCTGTGCACGTATGGCGGAAGATCATGGCTATGATGAGGTCAACCTGAATGTCGGCTGCCCCAGTGATCGGGTGCAGAACAATATGATAGGTGCCTGCCTGATGGAGCACCCTCAGCGGGTGGCGGACTGTCTGGCGAAGATGCAGGATGCAGTGAACATTCCGGTAACCATCAAGCATCGCCTGGGGATTGATGAGCTGGATAGTCAGGAATACCTGTTGGGTTTTATCGATCAGGTGCGCCAGAGTGGCTGCAGCACTTTTATCGTTCATGCTCGCAAGGCCATTCTGCAAGGTTTGAACCCTAAACAGAACCGCGAAATACCGCCGCTGTGCTACGATCGGGTTTATGAAGTTAAACAAGTGTTTCCGGACTTGGAAATTATCATCAATGGCGGTATAACATCTATGGATGCCTGCATTACGCACTTGCAGCATGTGGATGGTGTTATGATCGGTCGGGAGGCCTACCAGAACCCCTACCCGCTGCTGAGCCAGGTGGATGCCCTGTTATTTGATGATCACCACCCGGTAGCATCCCGGCAGGCCATAGCGGAAGCCTTTATTCCCTATATTGAAGCACAGGTAGCGCTGGGTGCCCCGCTCTATGCCATTACCAAGCACCTGCTGGGTTTATTCCATGGTCAGCGCGGCGGGAAACAATTTCGCCGCCATATCAGCGAAAATGGCCACAAGCAAGCGGCAGGACCCGAAGTTTTTATACAAGCACTTGAATTTGTAACAGGATAAGGAATTGATAATGGACCAGCTCGAACAACTGAAACAGATGACTAGTGTGGTAGCCGATACCGGTGATATCGATGCCATTGCACGCTTTAAGCCGGTAGATGCCACCACCAATCCATCTTTGATGCTGAAAGCCGCGCAGGACACCAAGTATGCACACCTGTTACAAACAGCCAAACAGCAAGCCGAAGCACTCGGTGGCAGTAATGCAGAGCTGCTGCAAAATATGACTGATCAACTGGCCGTGTTACTGGGCAGCGAGATCAGTCAGATGATTCCAGGGCGCATTTCCACCGAAGTGGATGCACGCCTGTCCTTTGATACCCAGGCAACCCTGGCCAAAGCCCGCCAATTGATCGAAATGTATGCTAAGTTCGGCGTAGGTCGTGAACGTGTACTGATCAAAATTGCCTCAACCTGGGAAGGTATTCAGGCAGCCAAAACACTGGAAAAAGAAGGGATTCAGTGCAACCTGACACTGTTGTTCGGCTTTAGTCAGGCCAAGGCCTGTGCTGATGCAGGGGCATTTTTAATCTCCCCCTTCGTCGGACGCATTCTGGACTGGCACAAGGCACGTTTCCCGGATCAGGATTTCAGTGGTGAGCAGGACCCTGGCGTTGCCTCGGTCAGCCGCATCTACCGCTACTACAAGACGCACGGCTATGACACGGTGGTAATGGGTGCCAGTTTCCGTAATATCGGTGAGATACGCTCATTGGCCGGTTGTGACCGCCTGACTATCAGCCCGGCACTGATGCAGGAGCTGTCTGATTCTCAGGATACGCTGGAGCGCCGACTCAGTGCTGATAACCCGCAGTCAGATGATCAGCAAGCCGCCGTCGATGAAGCCGCTTTCCGCTGGCAGATGAATGAAGACGCCATGGCCACAGAGAAGCTGGCTGAAGGTATTCGTAACTTCGCTGCGGATCAGGTGAAGCTGGAAACCCTGCTCAGTAAGCTTTAAGTTAAATCAGGTCGGGCTTGTTAAAGCCTACTGGCAGAAAAGGTCGTCAGGAACAGCTTTCGAGGGTCTCAACCAGATCCTTGAAAGCACTGCGGTTGCCTTCATTCAAGTCGATTAAGACCCTGTGGGCATGAATAATGCGCATACGCACATCATCTTCCGACTCCAGCACAAACGGAACCTGCTTCAGATCTTTTACGCTGGTGGGCAGAAAATCAAGCAGCAGAAACACCTGATCAAAACCCATCGCCAAAAGTATCTGGGTGATATCCGGGTTGGTTGAAACCAGCGTTGGTTTGGGCATATCCCGTTCGCTGCACTTCACCGCAAGCTTGGCCACCAGGCCTAGCGAGGTACTGTCGATATTCGTTGTCTCTGTCAGATCGATCAAGGTGTCTTTGATCGTGATATTGGACAGGCACTGCTCTAAGTGTTTATCAATGGTAGAGCAAAGTGTTAACCGTACCTCTCCAACAAACTTAAGCACATAATGCCCATCCTGACAGGCATAAAAAATTTCACCGTCACTCATAATATGGTCAGGCTCTGGATACCGTCATAATGGCTACGTCATCAGGGTGTGTTTCGGCACCAAACTCAAATTCTGTAGTGAGTTGTGCTGACGAAACATAGCCATTTTGTAATTTTCTCAGCAGCAAGGCTTCCTTGTCCGCCAGAGAAGGTTCAGCGATTGTTTCCAGGATTCCATCTGAAAATAACGTTAGGGTGAAATGTGCTGGCAGCTCAATTTCACGCTGTTCAAAAACAGGCTTTTCAAATAATCCCACTGGCATACCACGCCCTTCCAGGAACGATGCCGTTCCACTGGCACTTAACACGGGCATAGGATGGTGGCCACCCACGGCATAGGTCAACACGGAAGTGCGCGTATTGACCAGCCCGATGAACATTGTCATGTGCTTGCCCATACGCGTCAGAAGAATTTCCTGATTAATGCGGCTAAGCGTAGCTGATGGTGAGAGAATGTCAAAGCTGGAGTTACGATGATAGTTACGCGCCAAACGACTGGTCAGATTTTTAAGCAGCACAGTAACCAGTGCTGACGATGCCCCATGGCCTGAAACATCAGCCAGATAGAACATCACTTGATCGTCATTTATTTTAATCGCATCAACAAAATCGCCACTGAGTAACAGCGAAGGTGTCAGCGTATATTCAAAACGCAGATTATTGATTACCTGCTCTTGTGGTGGCAGCAGGTTTTGCTGTACATGCTGGGCCGCATGATGATCAGCTCGCAGCTCATCAAGACTACGCTCCAGCGACTCTCTAAGGCGCGAGGTGTCTTCAATAAAGGCCGCTCGACGGATGTGACGTTCCATCGATGCCACAAAGGCCTCTGGGTTATCGTCAAGTTCAGAACGCAAAAACACATCATCAGCGCCTGCGCGCAACGATTGACGCAGGATTTCCGAACTGTCTGTTGGTGTTATCGCCACCACAGGTTTCGGATTCAAGCGCGCCGCAATACGCCGCAAGGTATCGAGATCAACAATGGAAAGATCAACCAGGGTGAGAGAGAACTCAACGTGGTCGAGTGATTCAGCCGCCACATCAAGGTTTCGCGCTAACGAGATCTTGATGTTAGGTTGATCACAGAGTTCGCAGAGTTCAAACAGCCTATCTACCGTTTCTGTGCATGCAGAAACCAATAGCACATGCTGAAAAATTCGGCTCATAAATCACTAAACCTGTTGTTGATTTGATTCATGAGCCGACCTGTTTAACAACACTGGAGGCAAGGGGTTTTAGAAGTCCGACTCATCGTAACGAACATCCATCACACCGTCGTTAATCAAGTATTCACGACGCTGCAGGTAGGCATCTCGGATAAAGGAATAACGGTCACCACTAATGATACGTTCGGCGTCCAGTAACTGTGAACGAGTATCCAGTAAGCGCAATGCCTGTAGTGAATTACGAGTACCACGATCATCAACATAGACCACAGGGTCTAGATACCAATCAGGTACCATACCGGCAGTATCACGAACAGTACTGGGTCCAAACAAAGGCAGTACAACATAAGGACCTGATGACACGCCCCAGTAGCCCAGTGTTTGACCGAAGTCTTCGTCATTCTTGGCCATGCCCAACGGCGTCGCTACGTCAATCACCCCTCCCAGACCAAAGGTAGTGTTATAGGTGATGCGAGCGAAGTCCTCCAGCGCATTATGCACCTTGCCCTGCAGCAAATTGTTAAACAAGGTTCGAACGTCTCTGAGGTTTTCAAAGAAGTTGTTTACGCCGGTTTGTGCAATCTCTGGTGTTACATAACGATAACCCTGGGTTACCGGTTTGATGATTGCTCTATCCAGACCATCATTGAATGTAAACATGGTGCGGTTAAAACCTTCCCATGGATCATTTTCCTGTTGCGCCTGCACGGCGGTCGCCGAGAGTGTTATTGCGATGCCAGTAGTGATTGCTAGTTTTCTCATGGATAGAGACAGCATTTCGGTTCCTTTATTCTGCCAGAGATGCGAAGCTATTGTTCACTATTGTAGTCATTGATGCGCTGCGAATAAAGCGCATTCGGTTTATAATTGAAACAAAACCAGCTAACTGAGACACCAGCATGACCCATCTATTGATTAAAAACGCCAAAATCGTCAACGAAGGTCGAATCAGTGATGCCGACATTCTGATTTCCGGCGAACGAATCGAGAAAATTGCCGATTTCATTCCGCCTCCAGAGCGGTGTGAAATACTGGATGCCGGTGGTAAGTATGTGTTGCCGGGAATGATTGATGACCAAGTGCATTTCAGGGAGCCGGGGGTTACTTATAAGGGTGATATTTTCACCGAGTCACGCGCCGCTGTTGCCGGTGGCATCACTAGCTACATGGAAATGCCAAACGTCAAACCACCCACGCTGACACTGGAAGCGCTGGAAGCAAAATTTGCTATAGCAGATGAAAAATCTATCGCAAACTATTCTTTTTACATGGGTTCATCTAACGACAACCTGGAAGAAATCAAGCGTCTGGACAAGAATCAAGCCTGCGGTGTAAAAGTGTTTATGGGTGCATCTACCGGTAATATGCTGGTGGATGATATCCACGCACTGGAGGGTATTTTCCGCGAAGCCCCTGCTATTGTTGTTACTCACTGTGAAGACTCTCCAACCATTCTGGCGAATGAAGCCCGCTACCGCGCTGAGTACGGCGATAACATCCCGGTCATCTATCATCCGGACATACGTTCACGTGAGGCCTGCCTGAAGTCATCTACCCTGGCGGTAGAGCTGGCAAAAAAATTCGGTACCCAGCTACATGTTCTGCACCTGACCACAGCGGATGAGCTGCAGCTGTTTACAGCTGGTCCCATCGCTGGCAAGCAAATTACCCTGGAGGCCTGTGTCCATCACCTGTTCTTTAGCAGTGATGATTACCTGACACTGGGTAACCAGATCAAATGCAACCCGGCAATCAAATCCCTGGCTGACCGGGAAGCGTTGCTGCGTGCCGTGAATGAAGATGTGATAGATATTATCGCCACCGACCATGCCCCGCACACCTGGGAAGAAAAACAGGCCGATACTTACTTCACCGCGCCCGCTGGCCTGCCGTTGGTACAACATGCCCTGCCCAGCTTGCTGGAGCATTACCATAACGGTATTTTCACCCTCGAACGCATAGTGCAGAAAACCAGCCACAATGTCGCTGAGCGCTACAAAATCGCTGATCGTGGCTATCTGCGTGAAGGCCACTTTGCCGACTTGGTACTGATCGACCTGCATAAACCCTTCACAGTGACCCGCAACAACATCTTGTACAAATGTGGCTGGTCACCGTTTGAGCATTATCAATTCAGAAGCAGCATAGATACGACGCTGGTGAATGGACGGGTGGTGTATCAGGATGGACAAATTCAAGAACCGGGTGTCAGTGGTCAACGGATGCTGTTTACTCGCTAAGGGCTTGTTCTCTATGCTCCAGCAAGCGCTCTTTGGCCGGACGCGGCAGTTTTTTTACTGCCGCTTCGCGCTTTAGTGCGCTGCTACGATTCGGGTGAGACTCCTGCCAGACCAGCGCCACTGGACGGCGGGCGCGTGTATAGCGAGCCCCCAGTCGATTGCACTGATTATGCTCCAGCACACGACGACTGGTATCGGTAGTGATACCTGTGTACAGGGAGTTATCAGCGCAGCGGAGTATATAAACAAACCAAGGATTCATAGCGCTATGATGCCAGAATCTGGCGCTGACTCAAGCGTCATTCAGTTTCGGCTGATGCACCGAACCAACTGAGTTGAGACTGCAACGCCACTACCTCTCCCACAATAATAATCGCCGGCGCTTCCAGCTGCGCCTCTGCCTGCTGAGCAACGATAGTCTGCAACTGTCCGGTGAGTACCCGTTGTTGCGCCGACGTACCTTGCGACACGATGGCTATCAAGGTATCAGCTGGCTTCCCCTGCTCCATCAATCCCTGCACCAACAGCTCTAAGGTGTGCAGCCCCATGTAAAACACGATAGTCTGATTGGGTTGGACTAACTCGGCAAAATTCAGATCGGAGGTACGGTTTTTTAGCTGCCCGGTAACAAACTTCACCGACTGCGCGTAATTGCGATGGGTCAGCGGAATACCGCCATAGGTAGAGCAAGCACTGGCCGCGGTAATTCCCGGCACCACCTGAAACGGAATGCCGGCGGCTTTTAACTGCTCCAGTTCTTCGCCACCACGACCAAAAATAAACGGGTCCCCGCCTTTTAGTCGCACCACGCGCCGTCCAGCACGGGCATGGTCAATCAACAACTGGTTGATATCCTGCTGCGGTACCGCGTGATTATCGCGTTTTTTACCCACATAGATCAGATCGGCATCACGACGACACAGCTCCAGCACCTCATCCGAGACCAAGCGGTCATACAGCACCACATCGGCCTGCTGCATCAGCCGCAAGGCTTTGAAGGTCAGCAATTCTGGATCACCCGGCCCCGCTCCGACCAGGTAAACTTCACCCGTGTGGCTATCGGCATTCCCAGCGGCTATCTGCTCCAGCAGCAGCGCCTCAGCCTCGGCATCCCGACCGGCAAATACCCGCTCGGCGACCTGACCATTCAGCACCTTTTCCCAGAACACCCGACGCTCATTCACCGAACCAAAGCGCGCCTTGACCTGATCACGCAACCGACCAACCAACTGCCCCAGGCGACTGAAACTGATCGGAATCTGACTTTCCAGTTTGGAGCGCAGAATACGCGCCAATACCGGCGATTGGCCACCGGAGCTGATACCGATAACGATAGGAGAACGATCAACAATAGCAGGAAAAATAAAGGTGCAGAGCGCCGGATTATCCACCACATTCACCGGCACATTGGCAGCGATGGCATCGTGATGCACACGCTCATTCAGCGCCTCATCATCGGTTGCGGCCAGCACCAGGGTTTTTCCTGCCAACAAGGGCGCATGGTAAGGGCCGGTAATGGCAAGACCCTGATGTTGATCCAGCAGCTCATGCAGTTCAGGTAGAATGTCCAGGGCTACAACACTGAGCTGCGCACCGGCACGGCTCAACAGCCTGGCTTTACGCAGGGCAATATCGCCGCCGCCCACGAGCAACACATCCCGACCCTTGAGGTCAAAAAACAGCGGCAAATATTGCATGGATTTTATCTCGAAGTGCGTAAAGGAATACTGGAGCTGGCGGCCGCATGCAGTCCGCATTCACGGTTTTCAGGATTCTCCCACCACCAGCGTCCAGCGCGCACATCCTCACCCATCGTAATAGAACGTGTACAGGGGGCACAGCCTATGCTGGGGTAGTGCTGATCATGCAAGGCATTATAGGGCACATCAAAGTGCTTGATATAGGCCCAGATCTCGGCCTGAGTCCAGTCAGCCAGCGGATTAAGCTTCTGCAAACCGTTAGCGGCATCCCACTCAGAAAGCTCAACGGCATCACGCGTGACTGACTGTTCCCGGCGCAAGCCGGTAATCCAGGCAGCACGACCGGCCAAGGCGCGCTTGAGTGGTTCCAGCTTACGTACACCACAACAGGCTTTGCGTAACGCCTGGGATTCATAAAAGGCATTAATCCCATGATCACGCACAAAACCTTCTACAGCGGTAGCATCCGGGTAATAGACATCCACTTTCAGCTGCGGATAACGCTCAGAGAATTTTGCCAATAGCGTCAGGGTTTCTTCTGGCAAGCGTCCGGTATCCAGCACAAATTGGCCGATACCCGGCAGGTGCTGCGCCAGCAGATCCGCCAGCACCATATCTTCAGCCCCCAGGCTGTTCGCCAGCACCAGATTGCCCTGATATTGGCTTTCGGCTTGCTGCAACAGGCTCACCGCCTGGGCAATTTTATCCTGCAACTGGGATGTTAATACATCTGACATGGTCTATACCCTTCAAGATTGACGGTAGATCGGACGCGGATCATCAGCCGCACCCTGATAACGCACGGAGATTTCAGTAAAGGCACTGAGCATCTCCGGTTTATATTTTTCATCGGCCAGGGCAAAAGCATTAAAGCCACAACGTTCCAGATAGCCTAGCTGATCTCGGCCGATATCGCCGACAGCACGCAATTCACCGGTATAGCCGAGACGACGTATCTGGCGCGCCAGACTATAGCCACGACCATCACGGAACATGGGGAACTCGATGGCGATCAGAGACAACTGCGCCAGCCAGGGCTGCAGATCAGCGGCGGCTTGTTCACCGTTGATCTGAACACCCAGACGATTCGGATTAGTGTCAGCTGCTTGCTGTAGCAAGGCAAACGGTACCAGCAGGTCTTTAATAGATTCCGCCTGGAAGTCTTCCGGCTGCTCCGGGTTAACGAAGGTCCAGGTATTTTCAGCTGTCTGGCGATCAATGAGCAACGGCATAAACCTTCTCCTTAAACGGGGCGACGCCTACACGGCGCACGGTATCCAGAAAGCGCTCTTCATCGGTACGCTGTTCTACATAGGTTTCCAGAATTTTACGTAACACCGCGGGCACTTCATCGGCTGCGACAGCTTTACCCAGTACTTTACCGAGTGACGCATCTTCGCGGCCCGAACCACCTAAGGTGATCTGATACCAGTCTTCGCCCTTCTTATCCACGCCCAAAATACCTATATGACCGACATGGTGATGACCACAGGCATTGATACAGCCGGACATATTCAACTGAATATCGCCCAGGTCGTAAAGGTAGTCCAGATCTTCAAACTCAGTATTGATCGCATCAGCAATGTTCAGCGTTTTGGCATTGGCCAGCGCACAGAAATCAAACCCGGGGCAGACAATCATGTCAGTCAGGGTGTTGATATTGGCACGAGCCAGGTTATGCTCAGCCAGTTTTTGCCACACAGCATAAAGATCAGCTTTACGCACTTCGGCCAGAACCAAGTTCTGATCATGAGTTGAGCGTATTTCGGCAAAGCTGTACTGCTCAGCCAGGTCGGCTACCACATCCATCTGCAGATCAGTGATATCACCGGGTGCACCCAGCAGCGGCTTTAACGACACCACTACGCTGCGATAACCGGATACCTTGTGCGCCCGGGTATTGCGCTCGTACCAGACACGGAAATCCGTATCGGCAGCCAGCTTGGCTTCCAGATCTTCACTGTGATCAGGCAGGGATTCATAAGGGTGTGGCACGAAGAACGACTTCACCCGGTCGATTTCCTGCTGGGTCAGCGTCAGCTCTGTATCGCGCGCATACTGCCATTCGGCTTCAACCAGCTCACGGAAGGCATCGATACCCAGGGACTCGACCAGAATTTTGATGCGGGCCTTGTACTTGTTGTCACGACGCCCTTTGAGGTTATACACCCGCAAAATCGCATCCAGATAGGACAGTAGATCCGCTTTAGGCAAAAACTCACGAATGACTTTACCGATCACCGGCGTACGGCCCAAACCGCCACCGACCAGCACTTCAAAGCCGACTTCACCCTCAGTGTTGCTGACCAGATGCAAGCCAATATCATGTACCTGACTGGCGGCACGGTCTTCTTTGCTGCCGGTAACAGCAATTTTGAACTTGCGCGGCAGGTAAGCAAATTCCGGGTGCAGTGTCGACCACTGACGAATAATTTCACACCAGGGACGTGGGTCTTCCAACTCATCGGCGTTGACACCGGCAAAGTGGTCCGTGGTGGTATTACGGATGCAGTTGCCGGAGGTCTGAATGGCATGCATCTGCGCTTTCGCCAGCTCGGCGAGAATATCCGGCACCTCTTCCAGCTTGGGCCAGTTGAACTGAATATTAGTACGCGTAGTAAAGTGACCGTAGCCTCGATCATAGGTACGGGCAATATGCGCCAACTTGTGCAACTGATCCGAGGACATCAATCCATAAGGAATTGCCACCCGTAACATCGGCGCCTGACGCTGGATATACAATCCATTCATCAAGCGCAAGGCCAGAAACTCATCATCCGACAAGTCTCCGGCCAGATAGCGGCGGGTCTGATCTCGGAACTGCTCAACACGTTCATCAACGATTTGCTGATCGACGTTATTATACTGATACATGACGACTCTTTTCCCCTGACACCTGCATTGACACAGGCTTTTAAATAGGCAATTGAGGCGTAGTCTACTCCGAAACCATTATAACTGAAAATACTGATTATGAATTTTGTTATAATTAAATTATCTTTCAGAACCTATCAAGTTTCGAGCCCGCCTAGTGCTGCAAAGTCACCTATTTCCACCTGCTCTCCCTGAAACCTGACAGCCCAGCAGTTGATGCTGACCTGCGAGTCTTCCAGACACACACCATTATCCAGTCGAAAATGCTGCTTGTATATGGGTGAGGCTACCGACCAAATCCCCTCACTCTCACAGAGCAAGCCATGCGCCAAAACATCGGCGCCAGAAAAAGGGTCGGTATGTGACAGTGCATAGCATTCCGGCTGCTGCCCTGGTAACCAGAAAATGGCTACCGGCTGTCCCTTGATGATCACGGCGACACCTGCACCCGCCACCAGATCACTCTGCTGGCATACCGGTATCCATTCTGATGCTGTCAATATGGCAGAATTCATGCGCATTCCTCCTCAGTTACATCACGTGCCGGAATTAACTGACCACGCTCTTCTATCAGCGCAATACGCGCCCGACGAGGCTCTCCGGCGTTTACATAACTACGGAAACGTTTGCGCTTGGTCGGATCCTGTAGAGCATTCTTCCACTCACACTCATAGCTATCCACCACATGTTGCATGCGCGCTTCCAGCTCGGCCCCTAAGCCAAGACTGTCTTCAATCACCACCTCACGCAGATAGTCCAGGCCCCCTTGCAGGTTTTCCATCCATACCGAAGTACGTTGCAGACGGTCGGCGGTGTAGACATAAAACATCAGTACCCTGTCGATATAGCTCACCAGGGTTTCATCATCCAGATCGGTGGCAAACAGATCGGCATGGCGGGGTTTCATACCCCCGTTACCGCAAACGAACAGATTCCAGCCCTTCTCGGTGGCAATCACACCGATGTCCTTGCTCTGCGCCTCCGCACATTCACGTGTACACCCGGACACGGCCATTTTTACCTTATGCGGCGAGCGCAATCCCTTGTAGCGATTTTCCAGCTGTATCGCCATACGCATGCTGTCCTGCACACCATAACGACACCAGGTATCACCAATACAGGATTTAACCGTGCGCAGGGATTTGCCATAGGCATGGCCTGTCTCGAAGCCTGCCGCAATCAGCTCTTCCCAGATTAATGGCAGCTCATCCAGCGTGGCACCGAACAGGTCGATACGCTGGCCACCGGTGATTTTGGTATAGAGATTGTATTTTTTACCCACTTCACCAATGCTGATCAGCATGCTGGGGGTAATTTCGCCACCGGGAATACGCGGCACAACCGAGTAGGTGCCGTTTTTTTGCATATTGGCCATGAAGGTATCATTGGTATCCTGCAGTGCCACATGGGCAGGCTCATGCACATGATCATTCCAGATACTGGCCAGAATCGAGGCCACCGCCGGTTTACAAATCTCGCATCCCCCGCCCTGCCCATAACGGCTAATCAGTTCAGCAAAGGTTTTGATCTCCTCAACCTTGACCAGATGGAACAGCTCCTGACGGGTATAACCAAAGTGCTCGCAGATCGACTTATCAACCTGCACCCCACGTTTTTCCAATTCACTGTCGAGCACCGTCCTGACCATGGCAGCACAACCACCACAGCCGGTTGCGGCTTTGGTATTGGCTTTCAGATCGGCCATGGACACCGCACCGTCATTCATCGCTTCGCAGATATCACCCTTGGTAACATTGTGACAAGAGCAGATGGTCGCCTCATAAGGCAAGGCCGAAGCGCCCAGGCCTGGCATGTCCTGACCGGTGGATGGCAAGATCAGGGATTCGGGATACTCCGGCAGTTCAATGCCATTCAAGGCATACTGCAACAGGGTATCGTAGTAACTATTGTCACCAACCAGAATCGCGCCGATCAGATGCTTGCCATCTGGCGAGACCACCAGGCGTCGATAAACACCGACCAGCTCATCGGAGTAACGGTAATTCAACGCACCAGGAGTGCTGCCATGCGCATCGCCGATGGAGCCGACGTCCACTCCCAGCAACTTCAGCTTGGTGGACATATCCGCACCGGTAAAACTGGTTTTACCGTCTCCAGTCAGGTCTGATACAGCCGTTCTGGCCATGGTGTAGCCCGGTGCTACCAGGCCGAATAGCTGCTTCTGCCACAGCGCACATTCACCGATGGCATAAATATCAGGATCACTGGTTTTACACTGGTTATCGATCACTATGCCGCCGCGCTCACCCAGGGTAAGACCGGCCTGAGCGGCCAGGCTATCCTGCGGTCGAATACCTGCTGAAAAGACGATAAGGTCCGTTTCCAGCCAGGTTTCATCGCTGAAACACATACGTAGGCGCTGTTGGTCACCAGCGACTATCTCTCGCGTCGCTTTTTCGGTGTGCACCTGCACCCCCAACTCTTCAATCTTACGGCGCAGCAACTGCCCGGCGTCTGTGTCCAGCTGCACCGGCATAAGTCGTGGTGCGAACTCCACGACATGCGCTTCCAGTCCCAGTTTTTTCAGTGCATTCGCCGCTTCAAGCCCCAGCAGGCCACCGCCCACTACGACGCCACGGGTCGCACCCTTGGCACTTTCACGAATCGCATCCAGATCATCCAGGGTACGGTACACCAGACAGTGATCCTGTTCGCGACCAGGGATCGGTGGCACAAAGGGATAAGAGCCAGTTGCCAGCACTAATTTATCGTAGCTAAATTCACCGGTGGCTGTCGTGACCGTGCGCGCCTCCCGGTCGATACTCAATACCGGTTGATTCAGGTGCAGGTTAATGCCATCGCGGCTGTAAAAATCAGCCTCACCCAGGTGCAGGTGAGACGCACTCTGAGATTCAAAATATTCAGACAGGTGCACACGGTCGTAGGCCGGGTGTTTTTCACCGGCAAAAATATGCAGCTGAAATTCATCGGCTTTATCCGATGACATCAACTGTTCGGCAAAGTGGTGGCCGACCATGCCATTACCGATGACTAAGAGTTGTTTTTTCATTGTTAAACCTCTGTTTGGTTTGGTCTGCTCACGCGGGGCAAGGGCCTATCAGGCCGTTGCTACTTTTTTAGTCACGCCGGTAGGTGCACTTTTTTCCACCTTTGGACTGGATGATGAAAACACCTCTACCTTGCGCTGTTTTTCATGCAGGAAGCGCAGCACTTCCCGGCGATAACGGTTGTAGGTTGGATCATCGGCCATTTCTATGCGGTTACGCGGTTTGGGCAGATCTATCTCAAGAATTTCACCTATGGTGGCTTCAGGTCCGTTGGTCATCATTACGATGCGGTCCGACAGCAACACCGCTTCGTCAACATCATGGGTAATCATGATGATGGTGCTGTTGATCTCGCTCTGAATTTTCATCACCTCATCCTGCAGATGGGCACGCGTCAGCGCATCCAGTGCACCAAAGGGCTCATCCAGCAACAGCACCTTGGGTTCCATTGCCAAGGCACGGGCAATACCCACGCGCTGTTTCATGCCGCCGGATATTTCATCCGGGCGCTGGTGCAGGGCATGCGACATATGCACCATCTCCAGGCTTTTCAGTATCCAGTCATGCCGCTGAGCGGCTGTTTTGGTTTTTTTGAAGGTTTTATTGACCGCCAACGCCACATTTTCATACACGGTCAACCAGGGCAGCAGTGAGTGATTCTGGAACACCACGCTGCGATCCGGGCCGGGGGAGTTCACCTCGCGACCATCCAGAATCACCGCGCCTTGGGTTGATGACAGTAGACCGGCAACAATATTTAACACCGTAGACTTGCCACAGCCCGAGTGACCAATAATGGAAATGTACTCTCCCTTATTAATGTGGAGATTTACATTTTTAAGGACACGGGTTTCCTTGTTACCTTTTCCGAAGGTTTTGTTTACACCTTCAATCGACAAATAATGCTTAGACATGTTATTCACCCTTTATTAAATTACCGGTTTATTTAGCGGTTCCACGAGTGACCAGATTGGAAATAAACCCAATCAGGCGATCCAGGAAAAAGCCCACTACACCGACATAAACCAGTGCCAGAACGATGTCGCTAATCATTGACGCATTCCAGGCATCCCAGATGAAGAATCCGATACCAACACCACCAATCAACATTTCAGCCGCTACAATCGCCAACCAGGAAAGACCAATACCAATTCTCAGACCGGTGAAGATGTAAGGTGCGGCGGCGGGCAGCATGATTTTGACGAAGTACTCATAGCCATTCAGCGACAGCACCCGGGACACATTGCGGTAGTCTTCCGGAATATTGCGGATACCCACCGAGGTGTTGATGATGATCGGCCAGATAGCAGTGATAAAAATCACAAAGATGGCAGACGGGTTACTGTCCTGAAAGGCCGCCAGTGAAATGGGCAACCAGGCCAGGGGCGGCACGGTCCGCAGGATTTGAAAAATTGGATCCAGCCCGCGCATTGCCCAGGTTGACTGGCCTACCAGCACACCCAGACTGATCCCGGCGATAACGGCCAGGCTATAGCCGTAAGCCACCCGCTCCAGGCTGGCTAGAATTTGCCAACCCATGCCGACATCGGTACCGCCATGGTTGTAAAAGGGGTTGATAATCAACTCCCAGGTTTCATCAACTACGCGGGAGGGTGAAGGTAACGTGGCTCCCGGTGAGGAGGTCAACCATTCCCAGATCAGGATTAATATGACACCTACGACCAGTGCTGGCAGTACATTGGTTACAAGGCTCTCTCCCACCGATTTCAACTGACGGGCACTTTTACCCAGTACGGCTGGCATGCCAATCCCCTCTGGTAGCGTCAATACGCGATTGGTTTTTACAGTCATAATTTTCTCTCCTGCTTAGGTCTATCCGGTAAGCGCTCAGGTTCGTTTGATATCCAGGCTGTCAAGATAGGCCTGGGGGTTATCAGGATTGAAAGTCTTGCCATCGAAGAAGGTTTCAATTCCACGTGAAGTGCTTTCTGGAATATCAGCTGAATCAACACCCAGTGCCAAAGCGGCTTCGCGCCAGAGATCTTCTCGGTTGACCTGGTCAATAAGAGCTTGAGAATCTAAATCCTGAGGCAGGTATCCCCAACGCTTGTTCTCAGTCAGGAACCAAAGATCATGACTCTTGAACGGATAAGAGGCCTGATCCTTCCAGTAACGCATCTGATCCGGATGGTTCTCGATCACCTTGCCGTTGCCATAATCAAAATTACCTTCCATGCGATCGACGATGTCATCAAAGGGAGCATGTATCCAACGACGCTTAGAGCATATTTCTGCAACTTCACGGCGATTTTCAGCTTGTTCGCAATAAATCTGCGCTTCCATCACGGCCATCAGCAAGGCCTTGGTAGCGTTGGGATTAGCATCGACATAATCTGCACGCATGGCGAAGGCTTTTTCCGGATGGTTATGCCACATCTCACCGGTGGTATTGGCGGTATAGCCGATGCCTTGATTCACCAATTGCTGGTTCCAGGGCTCACATACACAGAAAGTATCCATACTGCCGACACGCATATTGGCAACCATCTGTGCCGGTGGCACCACAATAGTGGAGATATTCTGATCCGGATCTATACCTCCGGCTGCCAGCCAGTAGCGCATCCACATATCATGGGTACCACCCGGAAAGGTCATCGCAGCATTGATCGCATTACCCGCTTCACGCTTAGCGGCTAACGCCTGACTAAAGCTTGATGTATCCAGCCCAACCTGCAAATCCTTGTATTCACTTCCGACGGAAATACACTGCCCCGCCAGATTCAGGCGCGCCAGTATATACATGGGTGTAGGAATGTTATTTGCAGTCATCGCCCCTGAAGCGATTAAATACGGCATGGGCGTTAATATATGCGCACCATCGATACCATTACGCTGTGAACCCAACACCAGATTGTCACGTGTTGTTCCCCAGGATGACTGCTTAAGCACCTCGACATCGGGCATGCCGTGCTTGGCAAAGAAACCTTTTTCCAGTGCCACGAACAGCGGTGCCGCATCTGTTAACGCAATAAAACCGAGTTTGGCTGAAGTGGTTTCCGGTTTTCCATGGCTGGCAGCGCTTGCACTATTGATACCCAGTGGGAAGATCCCACCCAGTGTTGCAGCACCTGCAACAGCCGCTACACCGCCGATAAACTTACGACGATTTGGATTTTTGGGCTGCTCTGAAGCTGCAAGTCCGGCGATTAAAGGATTATTAATCTTCATGGATGTCTCCTGAAAAGAACAAAAAAAAACGGCGTCCACCTCTGCTAACCCGCTGTAAAGCGAATTAGAGGTGGACGCCGTTGTCCAGTTACTGACTCTTACCTGTTATTAACAACCAACCCCGAAAGATTGGCTTTAGCTTGTGAATAATATAAAGCGAAAATCGTGCCACCAAGATCAAAACTATTAAAAAACAATAATTTGATTGAAATCACGATTAAGTTAGGTGTTTTTCACCCTCAATACCGCACCCATCCTGTGCAAGGCGCACTGAAATGATCCACGAATACAAACGATGTAAGGTTTAGCCAGTGTGATTATTGCGTAGCAGTATGCGGGTGCGTTCAATGATGATTTCGGCCACATCCATCAAGCGTAAATTCTGTTCCATAGCTGACTGACGTATCTGGCGATAGGCTTGATCTTCAGACAAGCCTTGGTATTCCATCAGCAATCCCTTGGCTCGCTCCAGAGTTTTGCGTTCCATCAGCGCCTGACGCGCCTGTTGCAACTCATCACTGACAGACTGTAAGCGCATAGACTGTGCTTTAAGTAACTCATACACAGAACGCCCGGCAGGTGGTGTTTCTTCACTGGAGTGCTGTTCGAAAGCCTGTAATGAATCGGTCAGAAAGCTTAAGGAGGAAGACTCACCTGCATCAGTTACCAGGCTATTGAGCAAACAGCGGTGATTGCGCAAGTCCAACTGGGCCCCATCGAGTTTGGTGGTACACAGTGCCAACAAGTCGGCAGCCAAGGCTTCTTCTATCTGTTTCATGGCATCGATACGGCAGGTGGCGACGTCATACCATACCTCACTGAAGGCTGAAGGAATGGCCTCGTCGGCCTGGGCTCGCGCCACGATTTGACGCAGCCTGTTCAGCTCAGCGGCACACTCATGTACCAGCAGCGCCTCCCACAAGGTTAAGGGTTGCGGACTACTGAACTCGGCAAAGGTTTCAAAACAACGCGCCTGAGCTTCAATCAAATGTTGCAGTTTATGCTGTTCTTCGGTTTCAAAGTGTCCTGCGGCAAAGCCACTGGCACCCCAGGCACGTTCTTGCCCGGCCAGTTCTTTTCCTTGCATAAAATTGAACATGGCGACCAGTGCCCGGGTAATATCCGGATCAGCGGCGGTATCCGCCGCTTCAAATACCACAGACAACAAGCCGGCAATCAATGCACTGATCAGGCGGGTCAACTCTTTTGCCGTAATCCGCAGATGCAATGCACGCTGACGTATTTCAGGCAGAGCATCCAGCCCATGCAATACATAGGCTATCCGGGTATACAAGCGCACACTGCCAGACAGATGGCAAGCGCTTAGATCCAAGGCTGCCAGGCGTTGTCTCAGGCCGGCTTCCATTTCCATACACAGGGCTATCTGTTCATGGCGCTGTGGCCCGAAACGCTCACCTTCTGAGGCGATATAGACATTTGACAACCCCCGCTCACGTTGCAGCATATGTACCAGCTGACTGATGCTGTTTACCAGTTCGCCGGTCAACAACAACTCTTCCAGGTTGGCAATTTCACAGCGTTTTGAGGCCAGCAAAAAATCTTCTGCACTGCATGAAGGCATGATGTGCTCCGTTATGTCTATTTGGAACATCATCCTGCAAGGTTTATACCACTATCCAATTAATCTGCCGAGCACTCGCCAGCAATAGAACATTGCAGTAACCTTGCTAACCCCGCCTCTGAAAAGTGACATGCCAGTAACCAATGCAGTTTGGTGAAGGCCGCTTCAGGTGTCAGATCCCCTCCGGAAATCACACCGATGCGGTTTAAGTCTGATGCACTGGCATAACTGCCCTGGGTTACACCACCACTGATACACTGACTGACATTGATAACTGTCACCCCGGCATCAATCAGCTCAGCCAGCACCGATACCAACCCTTTGGGAGGATTACCAGCACCATAGGTCTGTAGTACCAATCCGCGTAATCCAGGCTGATGCAACAGCCATTGCAGCTGTTCACTGGCCATACCTGGATAGACACTTAGCATCACAACCGCCTCAGCATGCATCTGCTCTGGCAAGGCCGACAACCCAGCCTTGCCTTGGGGTAGCGCCTGCAACGGCTGATAAAGGGGTTTAATCCCCAATTTTGCCAGCGCTGGAAAGGCCGGTGAGTCAAATGCAGCCATGGATTCACTATGCAGCTTCCGGCAGCGATTACCGCGCAGCAGCCGATCATGGAAGCACACACACACTTCATGAATCAGACCGTCGGCGGCCAGTTGCAAGCTGTTGGTTACATTGACTGGCGCATCGCTGCGAGGCTCACTCAGAGGAATCTGAGCCCCAGTGATGATCACCGGTTTATCTAATGGCCCTAACATAAATGACAAGGCCGACGCGGTATAGGCTAGCGTATCTGTGCCGTGCAGGATCACAAAACCCCTGTAGTCCTGCCAGTAGGAGCCTAATAGACGCGCTAAATGCAGCCAGTCGGTTGGTTCTGCGGCGGCACTGTCAATCAGCGGTTGCAGTTCCAACCAGTCAAATGCCACTGATTGAGCCGGGCTCAAGCTGTTCCGTAAACGCTGTTCAAACCCCTCCGCGGGAGCATAACCTTCGGGCGTTGCAAGCATGCCAATCGTGCCACCACAGTGTATAACCAGTACCGGCGCTGTCATAAGACGCTCTCCGGCTCAAGCGTCATATAAGGTTTTAGCATGGCTTCCGGGCTCAGCAGTCTGTCGAGCTCCTGAGGTGTCAGCAGTCCTTTTGCCAGCACCAGCTCCCTGACGGTTTCTCCACTCATCAGCGCCTGTGCAGCAATGCGTGAGGCCTGGGTATAGCCTATATGAGGTACCAGTGCTGTAACCACGCCAATGCTGTTGTGCAGATGTTCTGCACAGCGATCTTCATTAGCCTCTATGCCCCGGATGCAGCGCTGATCCAGCATTTCACAGGCGGAGCTTAGCATTCGAATTGAGCTGAGCAGGTTATAGACTATCAGCGGCTCCATCGCATTGAGCTGCAATTGCCCCGCTTCGGCAGCCAGAGTCACTGCCAGATCATTGGCAATCACCTGAAAAGCGGTTTGGTTAACCGCTTCAGGAATTACCGGATTGACCTTACCCGGCATGATGGATGAACCCGGCTGTACCGCTGGCAAACGTATCTCACCCAATCCGGTTCGGGGGCCACTTGAGAGCAGCCGTAAATCGTTAGCCACCTTGCTGAGTTTGATCGCCAGACGTTTCAGAATGCCCGAGAAAAATACAAAGGCACCCATATCCGACGTGGCTTCAACCAGGTTAGTCGCTGGCACCAATGGCTTGCCGCTTATACGGGCCAGATGGCCTATCGCCAGAGCAGAATACTCAGGGTGGGCATTAATCCCTGTTCCTATGGCTGTTCCACCAAGATTGACTTCGCATAATAGTGCACAGGCTTCATGTAACCGGTCGATATCTTCACGCAGGGTTACGGCAAAGGCTTCAAACTCCTGACCCAGTGTCATAGGCACCGCATCCTGTAGTTGGGTTCGGCCCATTTTTACCACATGATTAAACGCCTGTCCTTTCTCGTGTAGTGAATCAATCAGCGCCTGCAACGTGACGATAAGTGGTTCTGTGGCAATTTGAACGGCAACACAAACTGCTGTTGGATAGGCATCATTGGTTGACTGGGAACGGTTTACATCGTCATTGGGGTGCAAAAACTGATAATCACCGCGCTGATGGCCCGTATTAGTCAGTGCCAGATTGGCAATCACTTCATTGGCATTCATATTGGTTGAGGTACCCGCGCCGCCCTGGATCATATCCACGACAAACTGATCATGCAGTTTACCAAGCTGTATATCCTGACAAGCGGTAATGATAGCTTCAGCTTTAGTCACTGGTAACACGCCCAAATCTCGATTCGCTGAAGCCGCCGCCTGCTTTACCATCGCCAAAGCATTCACTAATTCAGGAAAGTGGCTCAGCGGTATACCGGTAATGGAAAAATTATCCAGTGCGCGCTGGGTCTGGATGCCATACCAGCAATAATCCGGCATTACGCGTTCACCCAGCAGATCGTGTTCAAGACGTGTTTTCATCAGCGATTATCCGTTTGTTTGTTTTTGCCTATTAAACCAACGGACCAGCTTGACTACCATTTGGCAAATTGTTGCTTTAAGATGCAGATATAAGCGCTATATGCATCACAATGCATCACTTCATTAGACTTTCCAACAGCCACTGAGACAGGTCCATCACCCAATGACTGAGCACTTCTGCAGTAATCTGAAATTACTCTGCAGCTACCACAAATCCATTGCCGAGGTTTGCCGACGTTTAGGGGTCAACCGCACCCAGTTCAATCGCTACCTGAAAGGCAGCAATCATCCCTCTACGCATAGGCTGCAACAGATCTGTGATTTTTTTGGTGTGGAACCGCATGAAATACTACTGCCCCATCATCAGTTTCAGCGCCTGATCAGCGTTCGCCCTCGCATCACTACGCATGCCACGGAGCAACCTGCCGCTGAACAACAGCATTTGCAACGCCTGCGACAACAAAGTGGTCAGGGATTGGACAGGTACCTCGGCTATTATTTTGAGTATTACCTATCCATGGCCTCACCTGGAAAAATCCTGCGAACGCTGGTGCATATCGAAAAAGTCTCCGATCAGGTGGTTTTTCAGCGTTTGGAGCGCATGCAGGAGCGTCCAAATGAAAAGCCCTGCCATGGCATCTATCTCGGTGCGGCCTATCTTTTAGCTGACCGAATTTTTATGGTGGATTATGAGTCGCTGACCGGGCAGGAAATTAGCCAGACTATCCTGTTTCCAAGCTACAGGAATCGTATTAGCTATCTGACCGGCCTTAAGCTGGGGGCATCCGGCAGTGGTGAACGCATGCCTTGTGCCACTCGGGTAGTTTACGAGCACCTTGGAAATTCCGTGGATAAACGCCAGGCTCTGCGCCTCTGCGGACTCTATCCGCTGGATACTGACCAGATTGAGCCACTACTGAAACAAGCACTATCCAATCAGATTGCAGCCGATGAATACCATTTGCGTGCACGACATCTGCCCAGGTAAGGATCGAAAGCGGCATTGCACGCACCAAAATAGTGCCAATATAACGCTTTCTAGATATTTCAAATCCCAGCCTTGCCAGCAATCAACTGATTTTTAAAGATAAGCCTACTATGGCACCTTTTTTGCTGGTAACTAACGCAAAGCAACAACACAATTTATAGTTTCTATCAGAGTTTGACTCTGACTACGGCAATGGCGCCCGCATCTTCACCCCGCATCACTGGGGGATGAAGATGCGGGCTTTTTTTTGGGATAAAGCTTATGAAACAGCAGACCACCTGCCCCTATTGTGGCGTAGGTTGCGGGATAACCGCCGAACTGAGTGCAAACCGGATTCTAAGTGTATCTGGTGACCCACAGCATCCGGCGAATCGGGGACGTCTGTGTGTCAAAGGCTCTACCCTGCATGAAACCACCGCGCCAGAGGCTCGTTTATTGCTACCCAGCATTGAAGGTCGTGCAGTCAGTTGGGATACGGCTCTGGATAAGGTGGCCCGGCAGATACGCCAAGCGGTGGATCAACATGGGCCTGGCAGCGTTGCCATGTACCTGTCCGGCCAGTTGCTGACTGAAGACTACTATGTAGCCAACAAGTTGATGAAAGGCTTTCTCGGTTCAGCCCATGTCGATACCAACTCACGCTTGTGTATGGCCTCAACCGTTGCCGGCCATAAGCGGGCATTCGGCGCCGACGCCGTACCCGGCTGCTATGAAGACCTGGAAATAGCTGATCTGATCCTGCTGGTGGGTTCTAATGCGGCCTGGAATCATCCGATCCTTTATCAACGCATCCAGGCAGCAAAACAGGCTAATCCTTCTCTACGTGTTGTAGTGATAGATCCGCGGGCAACAGCCAGCTGTGATCTGGCAGATCTGCACCTGCAACTGCAACCGGGTAGCGATGCGGCCTTGTTTAATGCACTGCTGGTTTACCTTGCGGATCAGGGACACGTGGATCATGCGTTTCTGTTGCAGCATGCCGAAGGCTTTGAACAAACACTGGCGACAGCACGCGCCGACACTCCCGACATCTCGATTGCCGCCACCAAAACCGGTCTTGATAGCCATGACTTGACACGTTTTTTCCGCTGGTTTGCGGCAACGGAACGCACTGTGTCGCTGTTTTCTCAGGGTGTTAATCAATCCAGTTCCGGCACCGACAAGGTCAACAGCCTGATCAACTGCCATCTGGCAACGGGCCGTATCGGTAAGCCAGGCAGCTCGCCCTTCTCACTGACTGGCCAACCCAATGCCATGGGTGGACGGGAGGTGGGAGGCCTCGCCAATCAACTGGCGGCGCATATGGATTTCAGTCCAGAAAATGTTGACCGGGTGCAGCGCTTCTGGAATGCCCCCAATATGGCCAGTGAACCGGGACATAAAGCACTGGAGCTGTTCAACGCTGTGGAGCGCGGAGAAATTAAAGTACTCTGGATAATGGCCACCAACCCGCTGGTCAGCCTGCCGGACACTCATCTGATACGCCGGGCGCTGAAGCGCTGTGAGCTAGTTATTGTGTCTGAATCCATGGCCGATACCGATACGCTGCAATTGGCCGACATCTGTCTGCCCGCCAGCAGTTGGGGTGAAAAGAACGGCACAGTCACCAACTCAGAGCGCTGCATCTCGCGCCAGCGAAGCTTGCTCCCGCCCCCTGGTGAAGCACGTCATGATTGGCAGATTATTTGTGAGGTAGCAAAACGGCTGGGATTTGCCGACGCCTTCAACTACTCACATCCAGCCGACATTTTTGCCGAACACGCCGCGCTGTCAGGATTTGAGAACGCTGGAAAGCGTTGCTTTGATATCAGTGGGTTGAGCCGATTGAGCCAGACTGAATATGACCAGCTTCAACCCATTCAGTGGCCAATCACGGCCGATGCGCCTTACGGCACACAACGCCTGTTTAGTAACGGCAAGTTTTTCACGCCTTCAGGGAAGGCCAGACTGATACCTGTCAGCTCGCAACAGCCCATGCAACAGCTGACGGACGAAGCGCCCTTGCGCCTTAATACCGGGCGTATTCGTGACCAATGGCACACGATGACCCGCACGGGCCGCACGCCGACCCTGTTTCGCCATCGTGCCGAGCCCTTTATTGACCTGCACCCGCTGGATGCAGCCACCCATGCACTTCAGGATCAGGATCTGGCCAGGCTGGAGAATGCTCAAGGGCAGTTTATCGGCCGGGTTCGCATTACACCAGGGCAACGCCCTGGCGAGGTGTTTGTTCCCATGCACTGGACGCAATCCTTCAGTAGTGAGGGTCGTTGTAACGTGCTGATTGAATCCGTGGCCGATCCAATTTCCGGCCAGCCGGAATCAAAACAGGGGGCCGTGCGCTTATCCGGTGTTGTGACAGCCTGGCACGCCAGGTTATTAACTGCTAAGCATCTGAGCGTTAATCTGCGCGGCTACTGGGCGCGCATGCCCCAGCAGCAGGCGATGGGTTATGCCCTGGCTGACAGCGACTGGCCGGAAAGCTGGTCAGACTGGTGCCTGCAACACCTGGGACAACGTCCGGATCTTTCTCTACAGACCCAGCCCAACGGCCAACTGCGTGCCTGCGCACTGGAGAACGGCAAGCTGTTGTGGCTGTTGCTGGTTTCACCTGACAAGCATTTTCCTGACCTGAAACCCCTCGATCGACAATTTACACGTTCGAACCTGACAGCCTTGCAGCAACTTAACCTGCTCAAGAGTGATCAAGACTCGGCATCAGGCGAGCTGATCTGTAGCTGCTTCCAGGTCGATGACCCAACCATCAGAGCAGCCATTCAATCGGGTTGCCACAGCGTTGAAGCACTGGGCAAAGCCCTGAGCTGTGGTACCAATTGTGGTTCCTGTATACCTGAACTCAAGGCGCTACTGGCGCAGGAGGCTGAAGATGTTACCCACTAATGCCAATAAACACAGCGGTAGCGTTGCACTGGTTGGTGCCGGACCCGGTGACCCTGAACTGATCACCCGAAAAGGCTGGCGGCTGATCTTGCAGGCTGACGTACTCATCTATGATGCGCTGGTCAGCGATGAGCTGCTGGCTGATATTCCGGTCAGCATTCCCCGAATGTATGTCGGTAAACGCAAAGGCCAGCACAGTATGTCGCAAGAGGCCATCTGTGAGCTGTTAATTAAGCAGGCACGCCTGGGTAAACGGGTAGTACGATTAAAAGGCGGTGATCCCCTGGTGTTTGGTCGGGTGACCGAAGAGATTCAGGCACTGCAACAAGCCGGCATTGCCTTTACCCTGGTACCCGGTATTACCGCTGCGGCAGGCTGTGCCGCCAGTTGTAACTTTTCCCTCACCGAACGCTCTATTGCCGCCAGCGTTCGCTTTGTGACCGCACACACCTGTGATGATCGGGAAACGCCCTGGGCCGATCTGGCACGCCGTGATGAAACCCTGGTGTTTTACATGGGCCTGTCTAAAGCACCGCGCATCAGTCTGGAGTTACAACGCCATGGCTTGCCTCCTGACTGGCCGGTATTGCTAGTGGAACGAGGCACACAACGCAACCAGCGCAGCGTGCGTACCGACCTTGCCAACCTGGTTGATTGCATCCAGCAGCATCGCCTCGAATCGCCCACATTGATTTTTGTCGGGCAGGTGGTCGCAGCGCAACAAATCAATGCATTACTTAAAGCCGCCTGACAAACACCATAAGATGCATTTTATTTACATCTTTAATAAAAGCGCGCTAGTATAGCTAGCAGAGATCACAGGGCCGCCGCCAAACATGCAATGGCGGCGGCTCAAGCTATCATCCGGAGCGCGTAACATGCTGTCAAAAAAACCACCCATTGCCCTGCTAGCTTTCGCCTTCAGGCCTTTTTTCCTGCTATCCGCCGCTTATGCCGCCTGCATTATCCTGGGATGGAGCCTATTGTTATTTACTGGGACCACCCTGCCGATCAGTTGGCCCGCACTGCTGTGGCACAGCCATGAGATGCTGTTTGGCTTTGTGGCCGCCGCGATTGCCGGCTTTCTGCTGACCGCCATGACCAACTGGACAGGTGCAGCCCCTTTGCAGGGCAAGGCACTGCTCGCCCTGGTATTGCTTTGGTGCGCCGGACGTGTGGTGATGTGGCTTTCTGCCACCCTGCCCTGGCTGGTGGTGGCCCTTGTGGATCTGGCATTTTTACCGGTACTGGCAATCTACGTCACACGGGTACTGCTACGCGCACAAAACCGCAAAAACCTGATTCTGGTCGTTATTCTGACACTGCTGTTTATCGCCAACCTGCTGATGCATCTGGGGCAGCTACAACTATCCCCCGGGCTAATGCGACAAGGCGAGTTACTCGGGCTTAACCTGATCACCCTGATGATGGTGGTGATCGCTGGCCGTATAACACCGGCGTTCACCGCCAACTGGATTCGCATGCACGGAGGTAATCCTGCCAGAGTGATACGCTCAGCGCGCATGGATCTACTGGCGATTGCCAGCACCGCCCTGCTGATTCCACTCAACCTGGGTGGGGTACCTGGCAGTGTGGTTGCCGTATGTGCGCTAGCGGCTGGGGTAGTTAATGCTATTCGCTTATTCCAGTGGCGCGGCTGGCTGGTCAACAAAGAACCCCTGCTGTGGATTTTGCATCTGGGCTATCTGTGGATTGTTGTTGCCTTGCTTCTGCGTGCTGCTGGCCTACTCCTGCCAGGATTATCTGACTCTCTCTGGCAACATGCGCTCGGTGTCGGCGCCATGGGTACCTTGATTCTGGGGGTGATGACCCGTGTGGCCATGGGCCATACCGGGCGCGCTTTGCAACTGGTGCGCTTTGGGCTGCTGATCTATATTGCTATAATTTTGTCGGGAATGCTGAGAATGCTTGCCGCAGCGCAACTGATCGACTACACCACGGGGGTTTTGCTCTCGGCGGTGTTTTGGATTATCGCCTTTGCGCTCTTTGTAGTACTCTACTGGCCTATTCTGAGCCGCCCGCGTGCTGACGGGCGCCCCGGCTGATTCAGGTTATCCATGCATATCACCAGTTTTACCGATTATGCGCTTCGAGTGCTTATCTACGCCGCTGTAAAAGCGCCGGCACAGTGTACAATTGCTGAAATCGCCGAGCGCTACAGTATTTCCCGTAACCACCTGATGAAAGTGGTACAGGTTCTCAATCAGCGCGGTTATCTCTGCGCTCAACGCGGTAAAAACGGCGGGTTGCGGCTTAAAGGATCCGCCAGTGACATAAATCTGGGCCAGTTGATTCGGGAAACCGAGCAAGACAAGCCGCTGGTTGAATGCTTTGGTCGCGACAACCAGTGTGTGATCACACCAGCATGCCAACTCAAAGGTATTCTGGCTGAAGCACAGCAGGCTTTTTACCAGTGCCTGGACCGCTATACGCTGGCGGATCTGGTCTCGGCCCGATCACAGCCACAACTGACGCAGCTATTGAACCTCACCTAAGTCGGTACACTGGATATCCTTACCGCCCCATATTCCATATAAGTCTATAAAAATTCATATATATTCTTTTTTATTTTATATAAAATCCTCCATAATCGGCAGCTTAACATCCCGTAGACCGATTGCTGACGGAAGACTTTGCTATGCCAGCCTTACCCGAAAACCGATTAACGCACCTGAAACAGCTCGAAGCGGAAAGTATTCACATTATTCGTGAAGTCGCCGCCGAGTTTGATAACCCGGTAATGCTCTACTCCATTGGCAAAGACTCCTCCGTCATGCTGCATCTGGCCCGCAAAGCCTTTTACCCAGGCAACCCGCCGTTTCCCTTACTGCATGTAGACACCACCTGGAAGTTTCAGGAGATGATCCGCTTTCGTGACAATATGGCCAAGGAAGCCGGTATGGATCTGATTGTACATATCAACCCGGAAGGTGTTGAGATGGGAATCAGCCCGTTTGAGCACGGCTCAAAGAAACATACCGACATTATGAAAACCCAAGGGCTCAAACAGGCGCTGAATCAGTATAAATTCGATGCCGCCTTCGGTGGAGCCCGTCGTGATGAAGAAAAATCGCGTGCCAAGGAACGTATTTTCTCCTTCCGTGACAAGAACCACCGCTGGGACCCTAAAAACCAGCGTCCCGAACTGTGGAATATTTTCAATACCCGCGTCGACAAAGGCGAAAGCATTCGGGTGTTTCCTCTGTCTAACTGGACAGAGTTGGATATCTGGCAGTACATCTACCTGGAAAGCATCGACATCGTTCCTCTCTACTACTCAGCGGTACGCCCGGTTGTAGATCGTGATGGCATGCTGATCATGGTAGATGATGAGCGCATGCCACTGCGTCCCGAAGAAACCCCGGTGATGAAATCGGTACGTTTTCGCACACTCGGTTGCTACCCACTAACCGGCGCCGTTGAGTCCGAGGCTGATAGCCTCGAAGAGATCATTCAGGAAATGCTGTTGGCCACCACTTCTGAGCGCCAGGGGCGCGCCATCGACCATGATGGTGCCGGCTCCATGGAGCAGAAGAAGATGGAAGGTTATTTCTGAACACAGCCGCCGAGAGGAATAGAACATGAGCCACCAGAGCGAACTTATCGCCAGCGATATCAAGTCTTACCTGCACCAGCACGAAAACAAAGAACTGCTGCGCCTGCTCACCTGCGGCAGTGTCGATGATGGCAAATCCACCCTGATCGGACGGCTGCTGCATGATTCGAAGATGATCTATGAAGATCAACTCGCCGCCATTACCCATGACAGTAAAAAAGTCGGCACCACCGGTGATACCGTTGATCTGGCGCTACTGGTTGACGGCCTGCAGGCCGAGCGTGAACAAGGCATTACCATTGATGTTGCCTACCGCTATTTTTCTACCGCCAAGCGCAAGTTCATCATCGCCGACACCCCTGGGCATGAGCAATACACCCGCAATATGGCTACAGGTGCGTCTACCTGTGATCTGGCGATCATTCTGATTGATGCTCGCCATGGGGTGCAGGTGCAAACCCGCCGCCATAGTTTTATCGTCTCCCTGCTGGGTATTCGCCATACGCTGGTGGCAATCAATAAAATGGATCTGGTGGATTACAGTGAAGCACGCTTCAATCAGATCAAGGCCGATTATCTGGAATTTGCCAAAGATCTGAACCTGCCGGATATACAGTTTGCACCCATTTCAGCCCTTAACGGTGACAATGTCGTCAACCCATCCGCACACATGCCCTGGCATACCGGCGCACCACTGATGACATTGCTGGAGCAGATCGAGATCGCCCAGGACCATAACTTTGATGAGTTACGCTTCCCGGTCCAGTATGTTAACCGCCCTAACCTGAATTTCCGCGGTTACTGTGGCACCCTGACCTCGGGCGTGGTCCAGGTCGGTGATGCGATTAAAGTGCTGCCCTCTGGCAAGCAGAGTTGCATCAAATCCATAGTGACCTGGGACGGTGAACTGGACAGAGCCTCTGCCCCTATGGCGGTGACGCTGACACTGGAAGATGAAATTGACATTTCCCGTGGCGACCTGCTGGTACACGCTGACGCGGCACCGGAATCACGCCAGCACTTCAGCGCGCATCTGGTATGGATGGACGAACAACCACTCAATCCTGCGCGGGACTATGAGATTAAACTGGCGACGAGTCGTCAGACCGGACGGATAAGCCGTATCCATCACCGCATCGATGTAAACACCCTGGAGCATATACCGGCCGGCTCTTTGGAACTAAATGAAATTGCCAGGGTCGATCTGTCACTGGAACGTGCAGTGGTTGCAGACAACTACCGCCTGCATAAAGGCACAGGTGGTTTCATTCTGGTGGACAGGTTTACCAACCGGACGGTTGCCGCAGGGATGATATTGCCACCGGAGCAGACCCAGGACAAGCTGGAACTGACCTCCGAAAGCCTGCTTAACAGCAGCCTGTGGGAACAACGCTTTGGCCAGAAAGCCAGCTGTATTCAAGTCAAAGGTGGCACGGCCGAACAGCGTGTTCAACTGCTCTACTCACTGGAAAAAGCGCTGTTTGACCAAGGCAAGGTGGCTTTTGTACTGGATACTGAGTCGACGCAAGCACCCCAGCCAGACACAGATGATACACTGGTCAACTGGCTGACCAGCAAAGGGATCATATTGATCACCAATGCAGCAAATGAACTTAGTAGTAGCCAGATCATTAATCTGGATGACGACCAGGACAGCACCAGCCAACGCGTGAGTGCATGGCTAAAACGGCTGTAGTTGCCGCACTAGCCAAACATATATTAGCTACATATAAACATATAGGCTTGAGCTTATATCTTTGAAGGTAAAAGAAATTTAGCCCCTGAAGTGCTGTTGAAGTGCGGTAGAGTTGCGCTGGATCAATGATCTGCATCTGTACCCGCAGGGGCTGAATCCGTTAACATAACAGAATAGCCAAACCGGCACCTTCTTCGCTCGTTGATTCAGGACACGCTGACCAAGAGTATGAATGAATTTCTTCTTATCCTGATAAGCACCGTACTAGTGAACAACTTTGTTCTGGTGCAATTTTTAGGGCTTTGTCCATTTATGGGGGTTTCCAATAAACTGGAAACCGCCATGGGCATGTCACTCGCCACAACCTTTGTGCTGACGCTGGCGTCAGTCTGCAGCTACCTGGTGTACCGTTACCTGTTGCTGCCCTTTGACATCACCTGGCTACGCACCATCGCCTTTATTCTGGTGATTGCTGTGGTCGTGCAGTTCACCGAAATGGTGGTACACAAAACCAGTCCCTTGTTGCACAAACTCTTGGGTATTTATCTACCACTCATCACCACCAACTGTGCGGTGCTGGGCGTCGCCCTGTTAAATATTCAGAAGCAAAATAACTTCCTGGAATCCATTGCCTATGGCTTTGGGGCAGCCGTGGGCTTTTCCATGGCCCTGGTGCTCTTCTCTGCTCTGCGTGAACGCATTGCCGTTGCCGATGTACCCGTTACCTTTCGCGGAGCGGCCATCGGCATGGTGACGGCCGGACTGATGTCGTTGGCCTTCATGGGCTTTACCGGTCTGGTCAGGGTTTGAGGGAAGCCGCTGTATGACAATCATTCTGACAGCTGTTTTAATTCTATTGGCATTAGCCAGTGTCTTCGGGGTGATCCTGGGATATGCCTCAGTGCGCTTTCGTGTCGAGGGTGATCCGATTGTCGACCAGATAGATGCATTACTGCCACAGACTCAGTGCGGTCAGTGCGGCTATCCCGGCTGTCGCCCCTATGCTGAAGCTATATCCAGTGGCGATGCCATCAACAAATGTCCGCCGGGGGGCCAGAGTACCATCGAATCCCTGGCTGACCTGCTGGACCGTGAAGTCGTCCCACTGGATGCTGAACACGGTGAAGAACAAGCTAAAACGGTGGCCTATATTCGTGAAGATGAGTGCATCGGCTGCACCAAGTGCATTCAGGCCTGTCCTGTGGATGCCATTCTGGGAGCGGCGAAACAGATGCACACCGTCATCGTCAGTGAGTGCACCGGCTGTGATCTCTGTGTTGAACCCTGCCCTGTAGATTGTATTGATATGCTGCCACTACCTGTTACCCCGGCCAACTGGAAATGGCCCGCGCCAGTCTCTGATCCCAACCTGATTCTCACTGACCGTGGTCGGGGACATCTGCTGCAGGGAGGTTCACAATGAGTCGGGTTTACAGCTTTCATGGCGGGGTTCATCCGCCGGAAAACAAGCGCCAGTCACTGGGCGCACCGATTCGTCAGGCACCGCTGCCTTCACGTCTGATATTGCCACTGCAGCAGCATATCGGCAAAGCCGCTACGCCACTGGTTGAAGTCGGACAGGCGGTTCTCAAGGGCGAAAAAATTGCCGAGCCTAATGGCCATATCAGTGCGGCTATTCACGCGCCCAGCTCAGGAATCATCGCCTATATTGGTCTGCAACCTGTACCCCACGCGTCCGGATTGGAATCGCCTTGTATCGTCATTGAAACTGATGGTGAAGATCGCTGGATCGAACGCGAACTCTTACCGGACTATCGCAGTGTCAGTAAAAAAAATCTGATTCGGCATATCCGCGAATCCGGTATTGCCGGGCTCGGCGGAGCGGGTTTCCCAACCGATATCAAGCTGAATCTGGGTCAGGACCATATCGTTAACACCCTGATCATTAATGCCGCCGAGTGTGAGCCTTATATTACGGCCGACGACGCACTAATGCGCGAACGTTCGGACGAAATACTGTCTGGTATCGAAATCATTGCCCACATTCTCGAGCCCAGTCATACGCTTATCGGTATTGAAGATAACAAACCCAATGCCATCAAAGCGCTGCGGGAAGCCATTCGAAAACGTAATCTGCCTATCGACCTGATGGTGGTGCCAACACGCTACCCCTCCGGCGGTGAAAAACAACTGATTCAACTGCTGACAGATGTGGAAATACCCAGCGGATCAATACCCGCCGATGTCGGCATAGTCTGTCAGAATGTCGGCACAGCCGCCGCCGTGTATCGTGCGGTGGAACTTGGTGAACCGCTGATTTCACGTATTGTCACCCTGACTGGCTTTGCTTTGGGTCACCGGCAGAACTATGAAGTTCTGATCGGCACGCCTTTCTCTACTCTGTTGGAATCCGCCGATGTAGATCGCTCACGCCTGTTCCGTTTGGTCATGGGTGGACCGATGATGGGCATTTCGGTGGAAGATGACCGTATCCCGGTGATTAAAACCACTAACTGTATTATTGCCGCAACACGTGAAGAGATGCCACCGGCACCACCGGCACAGCCCTGCATTCGTTGTGGCATGTGTGAACAGGTATGTCCTGCTTCGTTGCTGCCACAACAGCTATACTGGTTTGCCAAAGGCCGGGAGTTTGACAAGGCCCGTCATCACAACCTGTTTGACTGCATCGAGTGTGGCGCCTGTGCCTATGTTTGCCCCAGCAATATCCCTTTGGTGCAGCATTATCGTTTTGCCAAATCTGAAATCCGTAATGAACAAGCCGAACAACTGAAAGCGGCTCAGGCACGTGAACGCTTTGAAGCTCGTCAGGCTCGCCTGGCACGCGAAGTGGAAGAGAAAGAACTCCGCCGTAAAGAGCGCGCCGAAGCCGCTGCACGCGACCAGGCCCGCAAGAAAGCTGAAGCTGAAGTTGCATTAAGCAGCTCCGCGCCTCCCGATCAGGAAGCCGAATTGAAGAAATTGAAAACAGCTGCGTCCATCGCCCGCACCAAGCTGAAAAAAGCCCGTGAGGCACTCAAGAATGCGCGTGAAAAAGGTCTCGAAGGCACGGATAAACTGGACGCTACCGTTATCCAACTTGAGCAGAGTGCTGACGCGGCCGAACAGGCCTGGCAACGCGCCGCAGGAGAACAGAACTGATGGCACTGATTCACCTGAGCTCACCACATGTTTCCAAAGCGAATGCTACCGATCGCGTCATGCGCCTGGTGTTATTGGCTACCCTACCGGCACTGCTGGCACTGACCCTTTTCTTTGGCTGGGGAAGTCTGATTCAACTGCTATTGGCCTGTAGCTGCGCGTTAGTATTTGAAGCGGCTTGCCTGCGACTACGCAAACGCCCACTGGGCTTTTTCCTCAGAGATGGCAGTGCGCTAGTCACCGGAGTGCTGCTGGCACTGGCCATCCCGCCGTTTGCACCTTGGTGGATCATTGTTATCGGCGTGTTTACCGCGATTGTGATTGCCAAGCATTTATACGGTGGCCTGGGCAACAACCCCTTTAACCCGGCTATGGTTGCCTATGCCCTGCTACTGATTTCCTTTCCGGTCGAGATGAGCCAATGGAATGCACCTTTTGTACTCATTGACAACGACTGGTCAGCCCTGACCCACCTGGGTGAAACTCTGCGGATCATTTTCACCTCGGTGGATCATAGTCTGATCGATGGCTATACCGGTGCAACACCACTGGAAGTACTCAAGCATCGTGCAGGCATGACAACTGAAGAAGTCTGGCGCAGCTCTACTGTACTCAGTAAAGGCGTATTTGCCTGGTACAGCATCAGTGCGGCCTGGATGATGGGCGGTATTTTTCTGATCTACCGCAAAGTGATTACCTGGCATGCGCCCTTTGCCATGATCGGTACGCTATTCCTACTCTCCAGCCTTTTCTATGCCGGTGACCCTTCCAGCTTTGCTGATCCGTTTGTGCATATTGGTGTCGGTGCCACGATGATGGGGGCTTTCTTTATTGCCACTGATCCGGTTTCCTGTGCCTCCAGTAACCGTGGCAAGGTGGTGTTCGGTATAGGCGTGGGTCTACTGGTTTACATCATCCGCACCTGGGGTAACTACCCGGATGCTGTGGCATTTGCCATTTTGCTGATGAATCTGTCAGCCCCATTCATCGATCACTACACCCAGCCACGCAGCTATGGGCATCGGCGGGCTAAACGCGGTATAGGCGGAGGGCAGTAGCATGCAGGATCTACTCGCTAGTATTCGTCGCAACACCGCTGGCATTGCCATTTTTGCAGCGGTGACGGCCGGTCTGATCGCCATTACTCAGGTATTAACCCAGGAGCGCATCGCTGCTAACCGGGAAGCCCATCAGGCAAGGGCACTCTATGAAATTCTGCCCCAGCAACTGGATCCCAACCTGCACTTGCAGGTATTGGAGGTACCCGCACCCGAGTTGGGTATGACACAACCTATCAAGGTTTTCCAAAGTATTGTTGATGGTCGTGTTGAGGCGGTGATCCTGCCGGTCACCACCGCAGAAGGCTACAGCGGTGATATAAATCTGTTAGTGGGAATCTGGCGCGATGGTCGCGTGGCCGGTGTCAGAGTGATCGGGCACAGGGAAACGCCCGGACTGGGAGATAAAATTGAACTGGATAAATCAAACTGGATTTTGAGTTTCAATGATCAACGCTGGCTCGGCGAGGAGGACAGCCGCTGGAAGGTACGTAAAGATGGCGGACAGTTTGACCAGTTTACCGGCGCAACCATTACACCCCGTGCTATTGTTAAGCAGGTAGCGGCAGTTCTTCGCTACTATGAACAGCGTAAAACTCAGATATTAATGCCGTTTAATCAACCGCAAAACACCATCGAGCGAGGTAGTCCACATGAATCCTGAGTATAGAAAAATTACCCTGGATGGCCTGTGGCATAACAACCCTGCTTTGGTACAGCTGTTGGGCTTGTGTCCACTGCTGGCGGTTACCGGCAGTGTCGTTAATGCCATAGGCCTAGGCCTGGCGACTACCGTGGTACTGGTAGGCTCCAATCTGACGGTATCCTTGTTTCGCCATCAGGTGCCCGAGGCCGTGCGTTTACCGATTTTCGTCATGATTATTGCCGCCTTTGTTACTGCTATAGAACTGCTGATGCAGGCACTCACCTATGAACTCTACCTGATTCTAGGCATTTTTATCCCGTTGATCGTTACCAACTGCGCCATTATGGGACGTGCTGATGCCTTTGCTTCGCGCAACTCCGTGCCTGCCGCCGTGACAGATGGATTGATGATGGGGATAGGTTTCACACTGGTGTTGATGCTGCTGGGTGCCATGCGAGAAGCACTGGGTGCCGGTACCTTGTTCAGCAACATGCATCTGTTATTTGGCGACTTCGCACGGGGCTGGCAAATTACCCTAATTGAAGACTATCGTGGCTTTCTGTTCGCAGCACTTCCTCCTGGAGCCTTTGTCGGCATGGGATTGCTGATTGCATTGAAAAATATCATCGATGCTAAACTGAAAACGCGCGCTGAGCGTATCAAAAAACAAGATGTGGAGCCCGTGCCCACCAAGCGGGTCAGAATTACCGGATAACACAGGATTTTATGCTGACGTCTCAACCAATCATTACCCGCCTCTCCCTGGCTTTCTTGCTGCTGTTAATTGCCAGCTTCACTTCAACTTCATTGTTCGCTCAGGAAACGACTGAGTCGACCGACAATAAGCCCTCAAGCGCGTTGCTGGCCGATCTGCTCGAAAATCCGGAAACCCGTGACCAGCTTATCAGCGAACTGCGCGCACTGGCCGACCCGGAAAAAACCGAGACGACAGAAGAGCCGAAGGCGTCTCTGATTCGCCAGATAGCCGACACCACTCAAGCCTTTGCGCAGCAAATGACGCAACAGGTGTTAGAAGCTTTGGAAGTTATCACCAAACTCGGTAATAGCGACTGGCATCTGATGGTGCCATATGCCCTTAACTTTCTTTACATCATTATTGCTACGCTGATCAGTTACTTTGTGCTGCGTAAACTGGCCATACCGCTGTTCCGCTATGCCGATAATCTGGTCAGCACCAAACCCGGTGCAGGTCGGTTGGTATCTCGGCTGTTGATTGTTCTTGGGGCCCTGCTGGTGGATCTGCTGACCATTCTGCTGGCCTGGGTTACAGGTTACAGTGTCGCCCTCTTCCTGATTGGTGAGCTGGGTGAAATGAGCATGGTTCAGTCACTCTTCTTGAATGCATTCCTCGTCATTGAAGTGTTCAAATCACTGGTGCGGTTATTCTTTTCTGCACGCTATAACGGCTTGCGGCTGCTACCCTTCTGTGCTGAAACGGCCGCCTATTGGAATGCCTGGTTAGCTAAAATCAGCAGCTTTATCGGTTACGGCATGTTGCTACTGGTGCCAGTAGTAAACTTTTATGCGGCGCCCGCCTTGGGCCATCTTGTCAGCCTGCTGGTCATGTTGACTGCTTTTGCCTATGCACTGGCCATTATTTTGCAGAACAAAAAGCGCGTGGCTCAAAGTATCAGTGAACAGGCCGAAAAAGCAGATTTTGCCTTTACCACAGTTATTTTGAATATGCTGGCACGCAGCTGGCATCTATTGGCGATCGCCTATTTTGCCGGCTTGTTACTGGTTACGGCCATACGCCCCGAAGATGCTCTACCGGTGATATTACAAGCCAGCCTGCAAACCCTTCTGGCTATTGTCGTGGGGTTGTTTATTTCAGCACTGCTAACGCAGGTCATCTCCCGTCAGGTGCAGGTTTCCGATGACTTGAGAGCCCGCTTTCCGGCATTGGAAGCACGCCTGAACGAGTTCATTCCCACCTCATTAAAATTTGTGCGACTGGTCATCATGCTGGTAGTGTTCGCCTTTGTTCTGGATGCCTGGTCTTTGTTTAACTTTACTGACTGGCTCAGCTCAGACAGCGGTAGCCGCATATTGGGAACGGTCTTGTCAGTAGCCATTATCTTGCTTATTGCCAAGCTGATCTGGATCGCTTTTGCCAGTTGGATTGAACACCAAATTAGCCCACATACAGGCCGCGGAGCCGCCAGCGCGCGCCAGCAAACCCTGCTAAAGCTGTTAAGCAATGCCGTGATGATCACACTGATCGTATTTACAGTAATGATAACCCTGGCAGAGCTGGGACTGAATATTGGACCACTGATTGCCGGTGCCGGTGTTGTGGGTCTGGCCATCGGCTTTGGTGCCCAAACGCTGGTTAAAGATGTCATCACCGGTATTTTCATTCAGTTGGAAAATGCTATAAACAGCGGGGATGTTGTCACTGCCGATGGCATTACCGGTACGGCAGAAAACCTCACAATTCGCTCGTTAGGGTTACGTGACCGCTTCGGTACTTATCACTTGATTCCCTTCTCCTCTATTACCACTGTGTCCAACTATATGCGCGGTTATGGTTTCCATGTCGGTGATTATGGAGTGGCCTATCGTGAAGATACTGACGAAGTAACAGTGCATCTGCGTGCAGCCTTTGATGAACTGATGAGTGATCCTGAACAAAGCAAAGATATTATGGGTGAACTGGAAGTTCAGGGCGTCTCAGAACTGGCTGACAGCGCGGTTAATATTCGTGTACGAATCAAGACCCTGCCTGGCTCACAGTGGTCAGTGGGTCGAGCCTACAACCGACTGGTAAAACGCCATTTAGATGCAGCGGGTATTGAGATTCCTTTCCCGCATTTGACCATGTACTTCGGTCAGAACAAGGATGGATCCGCACCACCGGCACCACTTAATCTGGTCAGCACCCCAGCATCTCGTAGCGCCGAAAAGGGCCTGGAGCAACAACCGGATGAAGCCCGTTCGAACCCGCAAAGCGGCACTGATTTTGATGAGGCCTAGCTCAGGTCGCTGGAGTATCCATTGCATGCTGCCCATTTTTTGTTTAACATCAGTCGGTTAAATTTTATACATTCAGAACCGGAGCAGTAGCCTGTGGCACAGCCGATCCCTGTCGTTATCTGCGATGACTCTCAGCTCGCCAGAAACCAAATGGGTCGTGCACTCAAACACTGGAATGTTGATATCACCTTTGCTGAGCATGGTCTGAAAGCCCTTGAGGCGATACGCTTAGGCAAGGGGCACCTGCTGTTTCTTGATCTGAATATGCCGATTATGGATGGTTATGAGGTATTGGAGCGTATTCGACGTGATGACCTGCCCTGCCTGACTGTCGTCGTTTCTGGTGATGTACAGCAAACAGCCAGAAAGCGGGTTATGGCATTGGGTGCGCTTGGATTTATCGCCAAACCCATCAATGCAGAGTTGCTGACTGGATCTCTGAAAGACTACGGTCTGATTGATGAACTGGAGCCTCGCGATTCACCCGCATCCACCGACATGCTCTTAAGCATACCCGACAGCCTTACAGACTCGGTGCAGGAAGTGGCCAATATCGCCATGGGACGCACAGCAAGTCAGTTGGCCGACGTGTTACAGCGGTTCATTCACCTACCCGTTCCCCGTGTTGATCGCATTACCACCCAAGATCTGGCCATTGCACTCAAAACAGCCTCGGGGGAGCAACCGGCCACAACTGTTTGCCAGGGATTCTGCGGTCTGGGAATTGCGGGTGAAGCCCTGCTGATTTTTCAGGACTCATCCATTACTGATCTAGCTAATTTATTGCATTACCAAGGTGAGCTTACCGAAACCACCGAGCGCGCCGTTCTGATGGATATTGCCAACGTGCTTACGGGTGCATTCCTGTCTAACTTCAGCAAGCTGCTGGACTTGTCACTCAGCCGAGGTACACCTCGTATTCTTGGCCTTCATTCTGAGTCACCTCGTTTTGAGCACAGTCCGACTGCGAATCAGCAATTACTGTGTATCGAGATTGATTACCGAATCGCTGACAGTACAACACACTGCAATCTGCTGATGCTGTTTACTGAAGAATCCCTGCCTGCGCTGACTGAGCGCCTGGAACTGCTGAAATGACGCAACAAACACACCAGACTGAACTACATACCCTGCACTGGAAAATGAGTTTATTGGACAACCTGGATGTTGGCCTGATGATACTCGACAGTGATTTCAAGGTCGCATTATGGAATGATTTCATGGTCAATCATTCTGGCATGCCCAGTAGCCAGGTACATGGACAGTCCTTGTTCAGTGTATTTCCTGAGTTGGATACCCTATGGTTCAAGCGTAAGCTCAACAGCGTACTGACATTACATAATCCCGCATTTATGACCTGGGAAGAACGTCCCTGGCTGTTTCGTTTCAATAGTTACCGCCCAATTACTGGTTCAACACGCTGGATGTACCAGAATGTTACACTAATCCCGTTGACATCATCGGACGGTAATATCAAACAGATCGGTCTGATTATTTATGATGTTACCGATGAGGCCGTCAGTCGCCAGGCACTTGAAAAAGCCAATCAGGAACTGTGTAAACTCAGTCGTACAGACCACTTAACCGGCCTGAACAACCGTGGTTACTGGGAGATGTGTCTGCAGCAGGAATTTGATCGTTTTGTTCGAACTCAACAGCCTACCTCATTGATTTTATTGGATATAGATCACTTTAAACAGGTCAATGACAGCCAAGGCCACCTGGCTGGCGATGCCGTCATCCGTCAGCTTGCAGACTTTATTCGCCAGATGATACGCACCACCGATATTGCCGGACGTTACGGCGGTGAAGAGTTCGGCATCCTCCTGCTGAACACCCCGGCAGCCAATGCTGAGATCCTGGCCGAACGCCTGCGCTACACCGTAGAAACCCAGCCTATTGCTTACGAAGGCGAACAACTCATGGTCACTATCAGTCTGGGTGTTGCCGAGGCCGATAACAGTTTTTCTGACTATCAGAGTTGGCTGGAAAAAGCCGATCAATCCCTGTACCAAGCTAAGGAAAATGGACGCAATCAGTTTGTAACCCTGTGATGAGCTACCCATGAATGCTGAAAAACGTTACCAAATATTTTCGCGCCTGCGCGAGCAAAACCCTGAACCACGCACAGAGCTGGAATACCAGTCCCCGTTTGAACTGCTGATTGCAGTTATGCTGTCCGCGCAAGCCACGGATGTCAGTGTTAACAAAGCCACCCGCAAGCTATTCCCAGTCGCTAATACGCCTGAAAAGCTGCTACAGCTGGGTGTAGAGGGTGTCAAAGTCTATATCCGCACCATCGGCCTGTTTAACACCAAAGCCGAGAATGTGATTAAAACCTGCGCCTTGCTACTGAGTGAACATCAAGGTGAAGTCCCACAAACACGTGAAGCCTTGGAAAAACTCCCCGGTGTCGGACGCAAGACCGCTAATGTTGTCCTGAACACCGCCTTTGGACAGCCCGTGATGGCGGTGGATACACATATTTTTCGCGTGTCTAACCGCACCGGAATCGCCAAGGGCAAAAATGTATTGGAGGTAGAAAAGCGTCTGACGCACTTTGTACCTGCTGAATTTTTACTGGATGCGCATCACTGGCTGATCTTGCACGGCCGTTATATCTGTACTGCCCGAAAACCGCGTTGTGGTGCCTGTGTAATTGAAGATCTGTGCGAGTTCAAGGATAAAACCGAATAGTTACACACAGCTATTTGTTACTCACATTATCTGTGGATAAATCTGTGATTAGTTTTTGGATCAATAGCGCAACTCGGCGTAGTACGGGGCTTTCAGCGAATTGATACAAAAACAGCCAAGTTATAAATAACCATTTATAATCAACATGTTAGGATAGTCAAGAGGGGTTATACTGAATTTCTTTTGATCTGGATCAATCAATTGCTGTCAAGCCTTTTCGCATGTGCAAAAGTCAAAAATTAAGGCTTGTTTTTTACGCATTTTCAGTGCAGGGGAAGATAAAAACAGAGCCATCGGATTACTCCGGTAGCTCTATTTCGATATGTGATGCCGGACGACAGCAACAGGTGAGTATTTCATCATCTCTCAAATCAACCAGAGCGTCCTGCACGGCCTCTACCTGACCATCAAGCAGCCTGACCTTGCAGGTACCACAGTACCCCCCCCGACAGTTGTAAGCGGCAGGGATTTGCTGCGCCTCCAGTGCATCCAGTAGAGTGGGCTCATACTGATAATAGAAAGTATGAAAATTATTAACCTTGATTCGAGGAATGCCAGCCATAGTGTTTCTCAGAGATCAAAGCCGTCAAAGTCTTCAGTTTCTACGTCATTATCGATCTGACCAACCAGATACGAACTGATTTCAGACTCCTGAGGCGCTACCTGAACATTGTCACTGATCAACCAGGCGTTCATCCAGGGCAAGGGGTTCTGACGTGCCGGGAAGAGATCATCCAGCCCCAGCGCGCGCATTCTGACATTGGTGATATATTCAACGTAATCACCGAGAATACGTGCGTTCAAACCGATCATCGACCCCTGGCTGAACAGATAGACGGCCCAGTCTTTTTCCTGCTGAGCGGCTTCCTGAAAAATACCTATCACATCCTGACGACATTCAATGGCGATCTGCTTGAAATCAGGATCATCACGACCCGAAGCCAGAATATTCAGCATCTGCTGTGTACCGGTCAGATGTAAGGCTTCATCACGGGCAATCAGGCGAATAATTTTGGCATTACCTTCCATGATCGCCCGTTCAGCAAAGGCAAACGAGCAGGCAAAGCTGACATAGAAGCGAATAGCTTCCAGCACATTCACCGACACCAGTGTCAGGTAGAGTTTCTTTTTCAGGTTATACAAACTGGCATCCAGCACCCGACCATCGACCTCCTTTTTACCTGGGCCATACAAGCTGTATACCGTTACCAGCTCGATAAACTCGTCATACAAGCGCGTGACTGACTCGGCACGACGCACAATTTCCGGGTTAGTCACTATCTCATCAAACACCACCGAAGGTTCGGTGATGATGTTGCGAATAATATGCGTGTAGGAGCGGCTGTGAATGGTTTCACTAAAGGCCCAGGTTTCAAACCAGGTTTCCAGCTCTGGCAGTGAGACCACCGGTAGAAAAGCGATATTGGGAGAACGTCCCTGTACCGAATCCAACAGTGTTTGATACTTAAGGTTACTCAGAAATATATGCTTTTCGTGTTCCGGCATATCTGAGAAATCCTTGCGATCTTTGGTCAGATCAACTTCTTCCGGTCGCCAGAAAAAAGACAACTGCTTCTCGATCAGTTTTTCAAAAATTGGATATTTCTGTCTGTCATAACGAGCAACATTGACACTGCGTCCGAAAAACATCGGCTCAAGTGTGGCGTCGTGATCACTGGTACTAAATGTTGAATATGACATAACCGTTGCTCTTGTTCCTTGTGTGAGACCTAAGTGAAAAGCGGGATCAGCCTGCACTTTACAGCTTGCAGGCTCCTCCTTCACAACCAGCATCATCCTGCTGGTCTGACGCTCCATCACGGGTATTATGGTAATAGAGCGTTTTCAAACCGTATTTGTAAGCGGTCAGCAAATCCTTCATCAGCTGTTTCATCGGCACTTTATCACCGGGGAAACGGGTTGGATCATAGTTGGTATTCGCTGAAATGGACTGATCAACAAATTTCTGCATAATACCCACCAACTGCAGGTAACCCTCATTACTAGGGATATCCCAAAGCAACTCGTATTTATCCCGCAACTCCAAATACTCAGGCACAACCTGTTTCATGATCCCATCCTTGCTGGATTTTACTGAAACAAAGCCACGTGGTGGCTCAATGCCGTTGGTGGAATTGGTGATCTGAGACGAAGTCTCACAAGGCATCAATGCCGTCAGCGTAGAATTGCGTAGCCCGAATTCACGAATGTCTTCACGCAGCGTTTCCCAGAAGTAATGCAGTGGCTCTTCACAGAAGCTATCTACATCGCGCTTGTAGGTATCAATTGGCAACAACCCTTTAGCATAGGTGGTTTCATTGAACTTGGGACAGGCACCCAGCTCTTTGGCCAGTTGATTTGAAGCCTTGAGCAAGAAGTACTGAATAGCCTCAAAGGTACGATGAACCAGACCATTCGCCGAACCATCTGAATAACGCACACCATTTTTAGCCAGGTAGTAGGCCAGGTTAGTCACACCGACACCCAATGTACGGCGATTTTCAGTGGCATTATAAGCAGCTGGAATTGGGTAGTCCTGATAGTCCAGCAGGTTATCCAGGGCACGAACGATCAAATCAGCCAGGTCTTCCAACTCATCCAATGATGCCAAAGCACCCAGGTTGAAGGCCGACAAAGTACAGAGGGCGATCTCGCCTTCCGGATCATTCACATCTTGCAGTGGCTTGGTGGGCAGTGCAATTTCCAGACAAAGGTTGGACTGACGCACAGGCGCCACAGCCGGATCGAACGGGCTGTGGGTATTGCAGTGATCAACGTTCTGAATATAGATACGTCCAGTGGAAGCACGCTCAGCCGCCAACAGACCAAACAGCTCAACCGCCTTGATAGTTTGTTTACGTATCTCAGGCTGCTGCTCATACATCACATAGAGACGCTCAAACTCATCCTGATCGGCAAAGAAAGCTTCATACAAACCCGGTACTTCATGCGGACTAAACAGGGTTATATTTTCACCCTTGATCAGACGCTGATACATGAGTTTGTTGATCTGTACGCCATAGTCGATATGGCGCACTCGGTTCTCTTCTACACCCCGATTGTTCTTCAGCACCAGCAAGGATTCCACTTCCAGATGCCAGATCGGATAAAACAGGGTTGCTGCGCCACCACGAACACCACCCTGCGAACAGGACTTAACCGCCGTCTGGAAATGCTTATAAAACGGAATACAGCCTGTATGGAAGGCTTCACCGTTACGGATAGGGCTACCTATGGCACGGATACGACCGGCGTTAATACCTATGCCAGCACGCTGAGAGACATACTTAACAATTGCACCGGCGGTGGCATTGATAGAATCCAGACTATCATCTGTTTCAATCAATACGCAGGAGCTGAACTGGCGTGTCGGTGTACGTACACCCGCCATGATCGGCGTTGGCAGTGACAACTTGAACAAAGAGGTGGCATCGTAAAAGCGCTTAACGTAGCTCAAACGGGTTTCTTGCGGATAGCGGCTGAACAAGCACGCGGAAACCAGCATATACAAAATCTGCGGTGACTCATACACCTTTCCGGTTACCCGGTTTTGCACCAGATACTTGCCTTCCAACTGCTTTACAGCGGCGTAGCTAAAGTTCATATCCCGGCTATGATCGATATGTGCATTCAACTCATCAAATTCGGCCTGGGTATAGTCTTCAATCAGGTGCTTGTCATAACGCTGTGCGTCTACCAAACCACGAACATGGGTATAAAGGTCCGGGGCTTCAAAACAGCCGAACGCACGCTTACGCAGATGAAAAATAGCTAGACGTGCGGCTAAATATTGATAATCAGGGGCTTCTTCTGAAATCAAATCGGCAGCCGACTTGATCAGGGTTTCGTGAATATCCGAAGTCTTGATCCCATCATAGAACTGGATGTGTGCACTCAGCTCAACTTGCGATACGGATACATTTTGCAGTCCTTCCGCAGCCCAGATGATGACTCGGTGAATTTTTTCCAGATCGATAGGTTCCCGACGTCCATCTCGCTTGGTTACCATCAGATTTTTCTGCATAACACCGCTCTTCCGTATATCAAATATTCATGGGGCAACCAACCTTAAAACAGCTGATCACTTTTTAGCCTGAAAACACAATATGTAGTGCATACATCTCAAGTTGACACCAAATATAGTTATTTTAAAAAGAATTTCAACTCTTGATTTTGACACCAATCAGGTGTAACACCCGACCGTCAACAGACTACAGCAGGGATGAGCACTGGCTTTCAGCCAATGTAATTATGAAGTTTTTCTGAACAAAATATGACGTGATTTTTTTTCATTTTAACAACAGTTATCTTGCCTGAACATTGACCCGACGCAGCATACTGACATATCGCTGGAGAGCAGCAACCGGTTTAGATAAGAAACCCGGCCACTAAAAATCCATAAATCACCAAAATAATGCACTAAAAATAAAAAACGCACCCATTGTGATCATCAACTCTACAGAGACACAATTTTAGAATTAAATTCTATATTTCAAACAATTAAGATAAATAATTATAAAAAATAACAACAAAGAATGACTTAATACATTTGAACAATCCCCAAATATGTGCATTAAGCGTATGATATGCGCCATTTTGAAACACTTACAGCCTTTAAAGGAAAATCTATCATGCCCTATGTTCATGACACACTGCTTCGACTGCAAAAAAGCAGTCCAGCCCAGACAGAGTTCTATCAAGCCGCGGAAGAGGTGTTAGATTCAATCCGCCCTCTGCTGGACAAGGACAAGCACTATCGGGAGCAGGGAATCATCGAACGTCTGGTAGAACCCGAACGGCAAATGATGTTCCGGGTTGTCTGGCATGATGACCAGGGACGCGTCCAGGTTAATAAAGGCTACCGGGTTCAGTTCAGCTCAGCACTGGGTCCTTATAAAGGCGGGCTGCGCTTTCATCACAGCGTAAACGCCGGCATTATCAAATTCCTCGGTTTCGAACAGATTTTTAAAAATGCACTGACTGGTTTGCCGATTGGTGGTGGCAAAGGGGGATCTGATTTCAACCCCAAAGGTCGTTCCGATATGGAAGTTATGCGTTTCTGCCAGGCGTTCATGACTGAACTGCACCGTCATATCGGCGCAACCATAGATGTCCCAGCGGGTGATATCGGCGTAGGCGCACGTGAAATTGGCTATATGTATGGTCAGTACAAACGCCTGACCGGTTCTTATGAAGGCGTGTTGACCGGCAAAGGGCTGAACTGGGGCGGATCTCTGGCACGCAAGGAGGCGACAGGTTACGGTGCGGTTTATTTTGCTGAAAACATGCTGCAAGATCGCAATGACAGCCTGAAAAATAAAACCTGCCTGGTGTCAGGCGCCGGTAACGTAGCGATTTACACCATTGAAAAACTTTACCAACTCGGGGCACTTCCTGTCACTTGTTCCGATTCACAAGGTACTATTTATCACGAACAGGGCATCGATTTAGGCCTGCTAAAAGAGCTTAAGGAAGTCAGACGCAGTTCACTGGAAGCCTATCTGGATACCCATCCGACAGCCAAATATATCCCTGTCAGTGATTATCCAACCGATGGCCATGCCGTATGGCGCTTCAAAGCACAAGCCGCCTTCCCTAGCGCCACACAAAATGAATTAACCCTTGCGGATGCCAAAGTGCTGCTTGAACAGGGCGTTTACTGCATCAGTGAGGGTGCCAATATGCCGTCTACGGCTGATGCTGTGGATCTATTCCTCGAAGCTGGCATCTGTTACGGCCCAGGTAAAGCGGCCAATGCTGGCGGTGTTGCCACGAGTCAGCTGGAAATGGCACAGAACGCCAGCATGACGCAATGGACATTTGAGGAGGTAGATAACCGTCTCAAGGCAATTATGAATGGTATTTATCAACGCAGCAGTGACACAGCCAAAGAGTTCAATGAGCCTACAAATCTGGTGCTGGGTGCCAATATTGCGGGCTTTAGAAAGGTTGCCGATGCGATGATTGATCAGGGTCTGGTTTAATTCGGCAGCATTGATAGAATTGAACCTTATCTGTAATGAAGGAGCGGAACAATGGACGAAAACCTACTGAGTAACACGGCGAAGCTGGGTAATGATGTCAGCGGCTGGGTCACCAACAATCAAGAATTGATCATTAGCTACGCGGTTAATTTGACAGCCGCACTGCTGATTATCCTGATAGGTTCGATGGTGATAAAAATCGCCACCAACTCCTTAAACCGGGTACTCAAGAAGCGCAAGATTGATCCGACTATTGCCAACTTTGTCACCAGTTTGATCAAGTATGCACTGCTGGCTTTTGTCATTATTGCTGCGCTTGGACGGGTTGGGGTACATACAGCGTCTTTTGTTGCCATTGTCGGTGCGGCCGGTCTGGCTATAGGTCTTGCCTTGCAAGGCTCACTATCTAACTTTGCGGCAGGTGTTCTGCTGATAGGTTTTCGCCCTTTCAAAGCCGGTGACTTTATTGAAGCAGCTGGAACGGCTGGCGTTGTCGAGTCAGTGCAAATTTTCACCACGGTGATGAAAACTGGTGATAATCGCATTATCGTGGTGCCCAATTCCAATATTCTCGGTGGCAATATCGTCAACTACTCAAAAGAAGAACGACGTCGTATTGACCTGGTTATTGGTGTTTCCTATACAGCTGACCTGCAAAAAACCAAACAGGTGCTACAGAAGATCGTTGATGCCGACGAGCGTATCCTCAAAGATCCGGCCTGCAATATCTCAGTCAATGAACTGGGTGCGTCTTCAGTCGATTTGATTGTACGCCCTTGGGTCAACAGTGCCGACTACTGGACTGTTCGCTGGGATCTGCTGGAAAAAATTAAGGAAGAGTTAGATAACAACGGTATAGGCATACCTTTTCCGCAGATGGATATACATCTGATCCGCGAAGAAAAAGCTTGATTTAACCGTTGTGTACGAGGATTTGCAGAGTGATCTGTAAATCCTCGTACACAGTGTTTACTCTTGATTGGCCTGATCCCTGAGCACAAACTTCTGAATTTTGCCCGTGGATGTTTTCGGCAGATCACAGAAGATGATTTTCTTAGGTATCTTAAAGCGTGCCATATTATCACGGCAGAACTGAATAATATCAGCCTCAGTCACCTCCCCTACAGCGACTGTCTTAAGCGTTACAAAGGCACAGGGCACCTCGCCCCACTTGTCATCACTCATAGCCACTACAGCGGCTTCCATTACGCCAGGATGACGATACAACACATCTTCAACTTCAATCGAGGAAATATTCTCCCCTCCGGATATGATGATATCCTTGGAGCGGTCCTTGATCTCGATGTAACCATCTGCATGCCAGACAGCCAAATCGCCTGAGTGGAACCATCCACCCCTGAATGACGCATCGGTCGTGGTGGGATTTTTCAGGTAACCTTTCATCACCAGGTTACCGCGCATAAAAATTTCACCGAGCGTTTTGCCATCCTGAGCCACTGGCACCATCGTTTCCGGATTGGCGACCATTAGGCCTTCCAGCATCGGTGCACGCACGCCCTGTCGTGATTTAAGTCGGGCTTTTTCAGTGGCATTTTTTTCATCCCACTCTTCATGCCAGGCACACACCACACTGGGACCGTAAGTTTCTGTCAGACCATACACATGAGTGACTTTGAAGCCCATCTGCTCCATCCCTTCGATCACACTGGCTGGTGGCGCGGCACCGGCTGTCATCACCTTCACTTCATGGTTAATACCGGCTTTCATCTCATCCGCGGCATTGTTGAGCATATTGAGTACGATGGGGGCACCGCAGAAGTGATTCACCTTTTCAGTTTTGATCAATTCATAAATGCAATCGGCACGGACGTGACGTAGACAAACACTCACCCCCACTGTGGCCGCAATCGTCCAAGGGAAACACCAACCATTGCAATGAAACATAGGTAAGGTCCAGAGGTACACTGGATGGTGCCCCATATCCCAGGATAACGCATTACTCATGGCATTGAGGTAAGCACCACGGTGATGATAAACCACCCCTTTAGGATCACCAGTAGTACCAGAGGTATAGTTGAGGGTAATGGCATCCCATTCGTTTTCCGGCAGCACCCAGGGATAGTCATCATCACCCTGGGCGATAAAGGCTTCATAATCCATCTCACCGATAAGCTCACCGCCTTCATAGGATGGGTCATCAATATCTATGACCAGCGGTTTGTGGGCCATCATCCGTACAGCGCGCTGAATCACTTCAGAGAACTCCCGGTCGGTAATCACTACCTTGGCTTCACCATGCTGGAGAATAAAAGCAATAGCCTCGGCATCCAGACGAATATTGAGCGCATTCAGCACCGCGCCGGTTGCAGGCACGCCAAAATGAGCTTCAAACACTTCGGGTAAATTAGGCGCCATAACAGCAACGGTATCCCCCTTGCCTATGCCTCGCTTAACCAGCGCACTGGCCAGTTTACGACATCGGAGAAAGGTTTCCCGCCAGTTACGCCGAACCCCGGTATGGATTACGGCCGTGCGCTCAGGAAATACATCAGATGCACGGGATATAAAGCTTAGGGGGCTGAGGGGGGTAAAGTTAGCCGGGTTCTGATCTAAACCCAAGGTATAGGGATTATGATTTGACTTAGTCATGTTATTCTCCAGTAATGTCCCTGTCGTTTTGTGCAATAATACGTATTTTCCCTTATTTCACAAGCCGACTTAAGCCAAAGAGCGATAATTCGTGCGTCAGATAATAAGGAAAATAATCGCATGATAGATTTACACCAAGCGTTGCTGCGCTGCCAGAAAGAAGCTGATCGCTACCGGCTGCTGGCAGAGCAGTCAACAGACCTCATTTCACGCCACAGTGCTACGCCGGAGTGGATTTTCATCGACGTCAATCCAGCCATCGAGCCCCTGCTGGGATACAAAGCCGAAGACATTATCGGTACCTCAGGCTATGCCCTGTTTCACCCGCAAGATGCAGATAACCTGAAAAATCGCAGTGACAGTGTCATATACCGTGATGGTTTGTATACCAACACCTATCGCTACCGTCATAAACTGGGCCATTACATCTGGTTTGAAACCACCAGCCGCACCATTCGTGATGAACAGGGTAATCCGCTGGAAGTGATTTGTGTCTCGAGGGATGTTACCGAGCGCGAACTTGCCCAGCAGGCTACCCGGCGCCTGGCCAAGGTTGTTGAAGCTTCTTCAGATATGATCCTGTTCTGTCAGTACAACACGCAAACTTTTACCTACTTAAACGAAGCCGCCCAACGCACACTGAACACCAGCGGCACGACCGCACGCAAGCAGCTCAAACAGCTATTTACTGATAGGCTATACCAGGATGCCGTGCTCCCCGCTTTACAAGTTGCGGCGATTGAGGGTAACTGGCACGGGGCTATCCCGATGGCGCTGCCAGATGACAGTCTGCGCGTGGCGGAACTACGCGAGATCATTGCACACAGAGACCGCAATGATCGCACCCTGGTCGACTATTACACCCTGATAGGACGGGACGTTACCGCCCGAAAACAGGCTGAACAGCAATATAAGCGCCATCAAAATGAGATGGCTCACATGTCACGACTGCTGTCAGTCGGTGAAATGGCCACTGAACTGGCGCATGAAATCAACCAGCCGCTGGCAACGATACTGAACTACAGTAACGGTACGCTGCGACAAATCGAAGAGCAGCAACTCCAGACAGCAACACAAACCCAGCGTGCGTTGGAGCTGATCTCACGCCAGGCTCATCGTGCGGCTGAAATCATTCGTAGAATTCGTCGTTTTGTACAACGTACCGAGGTGCAGTCCTGCCCATTTAAAATCAATGAATGCTGCAGGGAAGTTACTGAGTTTCTGCATCAGGATGCCAGAGACCAGCAGGTGCGTTTTCAATTTGAACTGGATGATAGCAACCCGGTTGTCCAGGGCGATCGGGTTCAAGTCGAGCAGGTCCTGCTTAACTTGTTACGCAATGCCATTGAAGCCTATTCAACCCTCAATACTGATGCGGCTGTCATCACCCTGATAACTCGGGCAATGCCTCAAGCCATTCAGATCAGCGTGTGTGATCAGGCTTGCGGTATCAAACCGGAAATGATGGCACAGTTGTTTGAACCCTTCATGACCAGTAAAGTAAACGGTCTGGGTATGGGGCTGTCGATTTCTCGTTCACTGATAGAAAGTCATGGTGGTCAGCTATGGGCTGAAAGTGACGGGAAAAGCGGCAGTTGCTTCCATTTCAAGTTACCTCTGAGAAGCACACAATGACAACCGATAATAACAAAGTATTTCTTGTTGATGACGATAACGACTTTCGTGATTCCATGCAGTGGTTACTCAGCTCCGCGGGTTATGATGTCATCAGCACCGCCTCCGCTACCGAATTTCTGGACACTTATCAGAATGAACAAGGCTGTCTGCTGCTGGATGTCCGCATGCCGGGTATTAACGGTCTGGCGCTGCAGCAGATCCTGCAACAGCGAGATATTCAACTACCGGTGATTCTGATCAGTGGTCACGGCGATATCCCCATGGCTGTCAATGCGATGAAAGCCGGCGCCCTCGATTTTATCGAGAAGCCTTTCGATGACCGCCACCTACTGGGTCTGGTTAGCAAAGCCTTGTTGGAAGCTGAGCAGCGCTTTAGTGCACATCGTGAGACCACCGAACTGCAACAGCGCTTTAACAGCCTGAGTCAACGCGAACGGGAAGTAATGGCACTGGTGGTTCAAGGACAATCTAATCGTGAAGTGGCTGACAGTCTGGGCATCAGTCCCAAAACAGTCGAAGTGCATCGTGCACGGGTGATGGCTAAAATGCAGGCCACCAGCCTGCCCGTGCTGGTCAATATGGGCAACCGACTCCCCCCAGGCACTACGACCTGATCCTCATCAATAGTCTGTTTAGTTTTACTGTCTGGTCACTGGTACAGCGAGTCATCAGACGGTAAAATATCGCTGCTAAAATACAATAACTATAAAAAACAAATCAGGAAATGGATGATGGGTAATATTCTGGTTAGCGCTTGTTTAATGGGCGCGAAAGTACGCTATGACGGGCGGGATAATCTGCTAGACCACCCTGTTCTTATGCGCTGGAAACAACAGGGCCGATTAGTTATGGTCTGCCCCGAGACACTCGGTGGGCTTCCCACCCCTAGACCTCCCGCTGAAACGCAATGCCGCTTCCCTATTTTGATTACCACCAGTGATGGCCAAGATGTCACTCCAGAATTTCTGGCGGGTGCTGAAAAGACGCTGCAAATTGCCCAACAACAGCAAGTCTGTTGTGCGCTGATGAAATCACGCAGCCCCTCCTGTGGCAACAATCAGATTTATGACGGCAGTTTTTCAGGTAACCTGACCTATGCCCCGGGTGTTGCCGCCGATGAGCTGATTCGTAACGGTATTCCGGTATTTAATGAACACCAACTCGAAGATCTGATCCGCTTTGTTGAAGAGCAGACCGAAGCGGCCTAAAATGGGGGCTATTTTCGTCAACTACGGAACAGCTCCCCTATGCGCGCCAGTCAATACTTAATCTCCACCCTGAAAGAAACCCCTTCTGATGCTGAAGTAATCAGCCACCAACTGATGCTGCGGGCCGGTATGATCCGCAAACTGGCGTCTGGTTTGTACACCTGGCTACCTTTAGGGTTACGAACGCTGCGTAAAGTAGAACGCATCGTTAGAGAAGAGATGGATGCCGCTGGTGCGTTGGAAGTGCTGATGCCCGCTGTACAACCCGCCGAGCTCTGGCAGGAATCCGGACGCTGGGAAAAATATGGACCTGAGTTGCTGCGCATTCAGGACCGTCATGGTCGTAATTTCTGTGTAGGCCCGACCCACGAAGAGGTCATCACCGATTTTATTCGTCGCGAAATACGCAGTTACAAACAGCTACCTGCCAACTTCTATCAAATTCAGACCAAGTTTCGCGATGAGATACGTCCACGCTTCGGCGTGATGCGTTCACGTGAGTTCATCATGAAAGATGCTTACTCTTTCCATACCAATCGTGAATCACTGCAGCAAACCTATGAAATAATGTACAACGCCTACAGCCGTATTTTTGATCGACTGGGGCTGAACTACCGCCCGGTTCTGGCGGATAACGGCTCGATTGGTGGTAACTCATCGCATGAATTCCATGTATTAGCCGATTCAGGCGAAGACGATATCGCCTTTTCCGATACCGGCAGTTATGCGGCTAATATCGAAAAAGCCGAGGCCCTCGCGCCAGCATCTCCTCGTCCAGCTCCGACTGAGGCCATGCGTCTGGTGGATACCCCTGACACCAAAACCATTGCGGCCTTGGTGGAAGGCTTTAATCTTCCTATCGAAAAGACCATCAAAACCCTGATTGTCGCTGCTAGTGATGAATGTGAAGCGGACTTTATCGCTCTGCTGATTCGCGGTGACCATGAGCTGAACGAAATCAAGGTCGAAAAACTGCCAGAGGTCGCCAGTCCGCTGCGTATGGCAACCGAAGAGGAAATTCGTGCGGTAATCGGTGCAGGCCCTGGCTCATTAGGCCCGATTAATCTAACCATTCCCTGCATCATCGACCGCACGGTTGCCGTGATGGCTGACTTTGGTGCCGGTGCCAACATCGAAGACAAACACTACTTCGGTCTTAACTGGGAGCGCGATCTGCCCACACCTCAGGTTGCAGATATCCGTAACGTGGTGGCCGGCGATCCGAGCCCCTGTGGCCAGGGATCACTGGAGATCAAACGCGGTATTGAAGTGGGCCATGTATTCCAGTTGGGTAACAGCTACTCTACTGCCATGAATGCCACCGTCCTCGATGAAAATGGCAAGGCCGTGGTGATGGAAATGGGTTGCTACGGTATCGGTGTAACCCGTGTTGTCGCTGCGTCCATTGAACAGAACCACGATAGCAACGGCATTATCTGGCCAGAAGCATTGGCGCCTTTCAGTGTTGCCCTGGTGCCTTTGAACTATGACAAGTCAGAGCTGGTACGCGAAAAATCCGATGCACTTTACACCGCCCTGACGTCTATTGGCATTGACGTATTTCTGGATGACCGCAAGGAGCGTCCAGGGGTCAAATTTGCGGATATGGAACTGATCGGTATTCCCCATCGTCTGGTTATTTCAGAGCGTGGATTGAATGCTGGCACGCTGGAATATAAGCATCGCCGTGATGCCGAATCACGCGACATTTCGGCGGATGATGCCCTGCAGTTTCTGCAGCAGCAACTGAGCTGAACTCTGGTTAAAACCAAGAGCTAGCAACCTGCGCCGTGCTTTCGCATTCATGCGACCGCGGCGCAGATACATCACGTAGATAAAAACGGCAGTCTAAAAGCTGCCGTTTTTTATTGCAGCCACATCGATTAATCTACAAATGCACGCTCAATGACATACTGTCCATGCACACCCTTACGGGTTTCACTAAAGCCCCAGTTATCCAGCACCTGAGTAAGATCTTTAAGCATCTCGGGACTGCCACAAATCATAAAGCGATCATCATCCAGATTGGGTTGGGGTAATCCCAAGTCCCTGAACAGGGTGCCATCCAGCATCAGATTAGTAATGCGTCCCTGGTTTACATAAGGCTCACGCGTTACTGTTGGGTAATACAACAGACGCTCACTGATCATATCGCCAAAAAACTCATTGGCAGGCAGTTGTTCCTGAATTTCGGACTGATACGCCAATTCCGATACATAGCGCACACCGTGCACCAGAATCACTTTATCGTACTGCTCATAAACGTCCGGGTCTTTAATGATGCTCATAAACGGCGCCAGGCCTGTACCGGTCGACAGCAGGTACAAATGCTTACCCGGTAACAAGAAGTCGGTCAGCAAGGTACCTGTGGGTTTGCGACTGATATAAATCTGATCACCAGGCTGTATCTGCTGTAACCGTGAAGTCAGTGGACCATCCGGCACCTTGATACTGAAAAACTCAAGATTTTCTTCATAGTTAGCACTGGCAATACTGTAAGCACGCAATAACGGCTTACCTTCGACTTCCAGGCCTATCATAGTGAAATGGCCATTTTTGAAGCGAAAGCCATGATCACGTGTGGTTTTAAAACTGAACAATTTCTCATTCCAGTGCTGCACTTCCAGCACTGTTTCTTTCTGAAGATTAGACATTCTCTGCTTCCTGTCAGATACAAATTAACTATGACAGCAGTGTAACGTGCCTAGACATATAATATAAAAGAATTATTTATACTTTTTTTATAATAAAAAGAAATATAAATACACTTCCACTCAAATCAGCAAACCAATTGCCCGAATAATAACACGGAATCATTTATATTTAGCATAGTCTAATATACAGTAAACAGACGTATAGACTCCGAACAACCCTGGCTCAAGGAGATAATGATGGACTTGAAAGTGAATGTAGGCAGCATCGATAAGATTGTACGAATTGCTGTAGGTATCTTACTGCTGGTACTGGCTGTAATGGGCATGGGAACACCCTGGACCTGGATCGGCATAGTGCCACTGATTACCGGACTGGCTGGACGTTGCCCTGCTTATAGTCTGTTTGGCATCAATACCTGTGGTATGAAAAAATAAGCCCGATATAGAATCGGGCTCAAAAAACCACGGGAGCCTGAAGGGTTCTCGTGGATTCTCACTCAGGGGCACAACAAATCTAAGGTACAAAAACCTTAGTTTAGAAGGTATCGCCGGGAATTCTTACCCAACCTTCCATCAAGACACGCGCACTGCGGCTCATCACCGCTTTGGTTGCAGTCCATTCACCGTCGACCAACGAAGCCGCTGCACCAACACGTAACGTACCGGATGGGTGACCAAAGGTCACGGCGTCACGTTCACAGCCGCCTGCCGCCAGGTTCACCAACGTACCGGTTACAGCCGCGGCTGTAGCTATGGCCACTGAAGCCGTACCCATCATCGCATGGTGCAGCTTGCCCATCGACAGTGCTCTTACACAGACATCTATGTCACTGGCAGCAATCTGTTTACCACTGGAGGCCTGGTAGTCTGTTGCCGGAGCCACAAAGGCAATCTTCGGCGTGTGCTGACGTGCAGCCGCTTCGGACACATCCTTAATCAATCCCATCTTCAATGCACCATAGGCACGCATGGTTTCAAAGCGTGCCAGTGCATCGGCATCCGCGTTAATGTCTTTCTGCAACTCTGTACCCTGATATCCGATATCCGCCGCATTGACAAAAATAGTCGGAATACCGGCATTGATCATGGTCGCTTTAAAGGTACCGATACCCGGCACCTCCAGCTCATCGATCAGGTTTCCCGTAGGAAACATGGAGCCTTCACCATCAGCAGGATCCATAAACTCGATCACGACCTCAGCGGCTGGAAAAGTCACCCCATCCAGCTCGAAGTCACCGGTTTCCTGTACCTCACCCTGGGTAATCGGCACATGGGCAATAATGGTCTTGCCGATGTTTTTCTGCCAGATGCGTACAGTGCAAATGCCATTTTCAGGTATACGGGCCGGATCAACCAGCCCCTTGCTGATGGCAAAAGCACCGACAGCCGCCGTGAGATTACCGCAGTTGCCAGACCAATCGACAAAAGCCTTATTGATGGCAACCTGACCGAACAGGTAATCGACATCATGATCAGGCTGTTCGCTTTTAGACAGAATGACGGTTTTAGAGGTACTGGAGGTCGCCCCTCCCATACCATCGATCTGCTGACCATAAGGATCAGGGCTACCGATTACCCGCAACAGCATGCTATCGCGGGCTTCACCGGGAACCTGCGCCGCATCAGGCAGTTCCGTCAGGCTGAAAAACACCCCCTTGGAGGTGCCGCCACGCATGTAGGTGGCGGGGATTTTCATTTGTGCAACACTGGACATATTAAACACCGCCTTCCAGGAAGTCCTGGGCGAAACGCTGTAATACGCCACCCGCCTGATAAACCCCAACTTCAGCTTCTGTATCCAGACGGCAGATCATCGGCACTTTAACCTGCTCACCGTTCTTACGGTTGATAACCAGCGTCATGGTGCCACGTGCTTTGAGCTCGCCTTCAACATCATAGGTTTCGGTACCGTCGATGTTCAACGTCTTGCGGGTGGTACCTTCTTCAAACTGCAGCGGTAAAACACCCATGCCGATCAGGTTGGTACGGTGGATACGCTCAAAGCCTTCCGCCGCAATCACTTCAACACCGGCCAGACGTACACCTTTGGCGGCCCAGTCACGTGAAGAACCCTGACCATAATCAGCGCCAGCGACAATAATCAGTGGCTGTTTGCGCTCCATATAGGTCTCAATGGCTTCCCACATGCGCATGACCTTGCCTTCCGGCTCAACACGCGCCAGTGAACCCTGCTTGACCTGTCCGTCCACAACAGCCATTTCATTAATCAGCTTTGGATTGGCAAAGGTGGCACGCTGAGCAGTCAGGTGGTCACCACGGTGGGTAGCGTAAGAGTTGAAGTCTTCTTCCGGCACACCCATTTTGTGCAGGTATTCACCCGCGGCACTGTCCATCATGATGGCATTGGAGGGTGACAGGTGATCCGTAGTGATGTTATCCGGCAGTACAGCCAGCGGACGCATGCCCTTCATCGTACGTTCACCGGCCAAAGCGCCTTCCCAGTAAGGTGGGCGACGTATGTAGGTCGACATGGGGCGCCAGTCATACAGTGGGCTCTTGGCTTCTTCGCCACGATCCAGATCAAACATCGGGATGTAAATCTGCTTGAACTGCTCTGGCTTGACGCTGGTTTTCACCAGTGCATCGATCTCTTCATCAGACGGCCAGATATCTTTCAGGGTGACCGGGTTACCGTTTTTGTCGGTACCCAGCACATCCTTTTCAATATCAAAACGAATGGTACCGGCAATCGCGTAAGCCACTACCAGCGGCGGTGAAGCCAGGAATGCCTGCTTGGCATAAGGGTGAATACGACCGTCAAAGTTACGGTTACCGGATAGCACGGCCGTGGCATAGAGGTCACGGTCAATGATTTCCTGCTGGATCTTAGGATCCAGGGCACCCGACATACCGTTACAGGTAGTGCAGGCATAGGCGACGATACCAAAGCCAAGTTTTTCCAGCTCAGTCAGCAGACCGGCTTCTTCCAGATAGAGCTTGGCGACCTTGGAACCCGGTGCAAAGGAAGACTTCACCCAGGGCTTACGAATCAGACCCAGTTCATTGGCTTTTTTCGCCAACAGACCAGCGGCCACCACGTTACGTGGGTTGGAGGTATTGGTACAGCTGGTAATGGCGGCAATGATCACCGCGCCATCTGGCATTTCACCTTCAACTTCTTCCCACTTACCGGCAATCCCTTTGGCGGCCAGATCGCTGGTGGAAACACGTGCATGTGGATTGGATGGTCCGGCCATGGTGCGTACCACGCTGGACAGGTCAAATTTCAGTACGCGTTCATACTCAGCCGTTGTCAGGCTATCCGCCCAGAGACCGGTCAGTTTGGCGTAGTTTTCTACCAGCTCAACCTGCTCAGGCTCACGACCCGTTAGCTTGAGGTAATCGATAGTCTGCTCGTCGATATAAAACATCGCTGCAGAAGCACCGTACTCCGGTGTCATGTTGGAAATGGTCGCACGATCACCGATGGTGAGGCTGGATGCACCTTCACCAAAGAACTCCAGATAGGCACCCACAACACGCTCTTTACGCAAAAATTCGGTCATTGCCAAAACGATGTCTGTCGCAGTGATACCTGGCTGGCGTTTACCCACCAGCTCGACACCGACAATATCCGGCAGACGCATCATGGAGGGCAGGCCCAGCATGACGGTTTCAGCTTCCAGACCACCGACACCGACGGCTATAACGCCCAGGGCATCGACGTGAGGGGTATGCGAATCGGTACCCACACAGGTGTCCGGGAAAGCGACACCGTCACGCGCTTGAATCACCGGTGACATCTTCTCCAGGTTGATCTGGTGCATGATGCCGTTACCGGCCGGAATCACATCAACATTCTTAAAAGCGGTTTTGGTCCATTCAATGAAATGAAAACGGTCTTCGTTACGACGGTCTTCGATGGCACGGTTCTTTTCAAAAGCATCCGGATCAAAACCGCCGCATTCTACAGCCAGCGAATGGTCAACGATCAGCTGTGTGGGCACCACGGGATTCACTTTGGCAGGATCACCGCCCTTCTCGGCGATGGCGTCACGTAAACCGGCCAGATCCACCAGCGCCGTCTGACCCAAAATGTCGTGGCAGACTACGCGAGCAGGATACCAGGGAAAATCAAGTTCCTGTTTACGCTCGATTAACTGTGTCAGCGAGTCAGTCAGGGCGTCAGGTTCACAACGCCGTACCAGCTGTTCGGCTAATACGCGTGAGGTATAGGGAAGTTTTTCATAAGCACCCGGCTGGATGGCATCGACCGCCGCACGGGTGTCGAAGTAGTCCAGTTGAGTGCCCGCCAAAGGCTTACGGTAGTCTGTATTCATTGCAGGGGCTCTCTAGTATCAGGTAATTCAACAACATAATCGGAGGAGTGGCCGTTAACAGCCACTCCCGCTCAGCGATCAGTCGCGTTCTTCAATCGGTGTAACCGGACGTGGCTCAGGGCCGTTATAGTCAGCACTTGGACGAATAATACGGTTGTTAGCACGCTGTTCGAACACATGTGCAGCCCAACCTGTCAGGCGTGAGCAGACAAAGATCGGAGTAAACAGCTTAGTCGGGATACCCATAAAATGGTAAGCACTGGCATGGAAGAAGTCCGCATTACAGAAGAGTTTCTTCTCGCGCCACATCACCGCTTCAACACGCTCAGATACCGGGAACAACACCGTATCACCGACATCTTTAGACAGTTTTTCAGACCACTGCTTAATAAGAGCATTACGTGGATCGGAGGTACTGTAGACTGCATGACCGAAGCCCATAATTTTATCTTTACGCGCCAGCATGCCCATGACTTCAGCTTCGGCTTGCTCAGGTGAGGTCCAGTCTTCGATCATAGCCATTGCCGCTTCATTGGCACCACCGTGCAACGGACCGCGCAGGGAACCTATAGCACCAGTAATGCAGCTGTGCAGATCAGACAAAGTGGATGCACAGACACGTGCAGTAAAGGTCGAGGCATTAAACTCATGCTCCGCATAAAGAATCAGCGACACGTTCATGACCCGTGCATGCAGCTCACTGGGTTTCTCATCGCGCAGCAAATGCAGAAAATGACCACCGACAGAGTTATCATCTGTCACTGTATCAATACGTACACCATCGTGAGTAAAGCGATACCAGTAGCAGATAATCGATGGAAACAGTGCCAGTAAGCGATCAGTCGCATCCTGCTGCTCGTCAAAGCTGGCTTCGGTTTCCAGGTTACCCAGCATGGAACAGCCGGTACGCATGACATCCATCGGATGTGCATCTTTGGGGATCTGTTCCAGTACAACTTTCAGTGCATCCGGCAGCGCACGTAAGGTTTTCAGCTTAGCGATATACGCATCCAGCTCAGCCTGATTTGGCAGTTTGCCTTTGAGCAACAGGTAGGCCACTTCTTCAAAGGTGGATTTTTCTGCCAGCTCATGAATATCATAACCGCGGTAGGTCAGACCTGATCCAGATTGACCCACGGTACATAGAGCGGTTGTGCCTGCAGACTGGCCACGCAGACCAGCACCAGAGAGCTTTTTAGCTTCAGCCATTTGAATATCTCCTCGTTTGAATCGGCTTACTTGTTTTTGCCCTGGGCAAACAACTGATCAAGCTTCTGTTCAAAATCGTGATAGTTAAGAAAATCGTACAGGTCCATACGCGTCTGCATGGTGTCGACAACCGCTTTTTGATCGCCATCATCCAGCAGATGCTGGAATACATTCAATGCGGCCTGGTTGGCTGCGCGGAAAGCTGACAAGGGGTAAAGCACCATAGAGGCACCGTTTTCGGCCAGTTCCTGTTTGTTAAACAGCGGCGTTGCACCAAACTCAGTGATATTGGCCAACAAGTGTGCACCGTTAATACCCTGAGCAAAGGCTTTATAATCTTCCAGGGTGTGCACGGCTTCGGCAAAAATACCGTCAGCACCCGCTTCCAGACAGGCCTGAGCACGCTCAACCGCCGGCTCCAGCCCTTCCATTTGGAAGGCATCGGTACGGGCAATGATAAAGAAATCATCGTCGGTACGCGCATCCACAGCCGCTTTAACGCGATCTACCATTTCAGCCAGAGAAACAATTTCTTTATTCGGACGATGGCCACAACGCTTTTGCGCCACCTGATCTTCCAGATGTACGGCCGCCGCGCCGGCTTTAATCATCTCTTTAACTGTACGGGCCATGTTGAATGCACCACCCCAACCTGTATCTATGTCGACCAGCAAGGGGGTTTCAACGGCACTGGTAATGCGGCGCACATCTTCCAATACATCATTCATAGAAGTCATGCCCAAGTCAGGCAGGCCGTAAGAGGCATTGGCAACACCACCACCAGACAAGTAGATAGCCTGATGACCTACACGCGTTGCCATCATTGCATGATAGGCATTGATAGTACCAACAATCTGCAGCGGTTGGTTTTCAGCCAGTGCTTTGCGAAAACGCGCACCTGCAGTCAGTTTATTAGCCATTATTTTCCCCTTTAGTTTCGGACACTTTGTTCAGTTTGTTTTCAATATTGCGACGTGCAGAACTGATATGTCGACGCATCAGCAACTCAGCCAACTCCGGATCTCGGGACTCAATTGCATCAATGATCTGTCGATGTTCCTTCAGTGCCCGCTTGGGTCTTGAACTGGAAACACTGAACTGATAACGGTACATGCGTACCAGGTGGTAAAGGTCAGCACCCAGCAGTTCTAACAGCTTGGCATTTTTGCTGCCCTGTACAATACGGTAGTGAAAATCAAGGTCGCCCTCTTTCTGGAAGTAAGAGCTCCAGGCTTCTTCTTCCACTGAAAGCTCATGCTGATCCAGCAGTCCCTTCAGCGAAGCGATCTCGGCATCTGTCATGTTTTGTGCAGCCAGACGACAGGCCATGCCTTCCAGCGCTTCACGGACATGATAGATTTCGATCAACTCATTTGCTGAGAGCTTAACCACCCGAGCACCCACATGTGCTTTACGCTCAATCAGGCGCAGCCCTTCCAGGCGACGTATAGCCTCACGCAAAGGTCCACGGCTGATACCGTACATGCGCGCCAATTCCGGCTCACTAATTTTGTAACCTGCAGGAAGCTCACCCTTCACTATGGCCGTGACGATCTGTTGACAGACCCGATCAGCCAAGGTGCGGGTAATGGGTTCGAGAGGCAGAATATTATCTTTGTTCGACATAGCAACCCTTTAAGATTGTCGACAATATTTATTTAAAGCAACCTTACCGAGCCAAAATCATCGCGTCAACAGAGTTTTTGGCTAAATATGTCAACACTAGACAAAAGTATACTGAATAATGTGGCTAATAGGGGCACCACTGACATGGCTCTGGTTGATTCACTAGCCTTGCAATCAAACAGGGATTTCAGTCACACCAGAAATGCATGTTTGGATCTGTGCTGAACAGACTCGCCAGCTACTTCGCAGACAGGTAGAATTTGCGTTTTTATTCGCCGGTGTCGACAGTGATCAGCTATTACCCTCTCCCCTATCCATTAAAAGCTAGCCAGGTTTTTGAGCAACTGCGTTCGCTCGGTCAGGCCGTCATTCTGGATAGCTGCCATCCGGACAGCCGTTATGGTCGCTTTGACCTGATTACCGCGGCACCGTCGAAAACCTTACAGTTGACGACACAGGGGCTTGAGATACGTGAGGGTGAATCAAGCTGGCAGCCCAGCACAGAGGAAGCTTTTTCTTTGCTCAAGCGCTGGGTAGCTGAATTAGGTGACTTAAAGGATCAACCAGCGCCCTTCAATGGCGGGCTTATCGGTTACTTCGGCTATGACCTAAACCGGCACTTGGAACAACTACCCTCCCAGGCTAAAGCTGATATTGATCTACCAGACTTGGTGGTAGGTCTTTATCTACAGGCGGTAGTCATCGATCACCAGCAGGGTAAAAGCTGGCTGATGGTACATGTACTGGCCGATGAGGCTGTCACTGAGACCTTTCTGTCTCGCCTCGCCATCAGCCCAGCCGATGTCGTGTCTGCAGATACAGACCCTTTCAGGTTAACTGAAGCTTTTAGCAGCAATATGAGTGCCACTGACTACCGTCATGCCCTTGAGCGCATCCATGCCTATATTCAGGCCGGTGATTGTTACCAGATCAACCTGGCACAACGTTTCACTGCACCCTGCCAGGGAGATCCCTGGCAGGCCTGGAAAAGCCTGCGACAGGTAGCACCAACCCCCTTTGCGGCTTATTTGGACCTGGACCAGGGCGCACTTTTGTCCCTCTCACCTGAGCGCTTCCTCAGCTGTGATAATAACGGACGCGTGGAAACCCGCCCGATCAAAGGGACCCGCCCGCGTGGCACGAACAGCCTCGAGGATGCACAACTGGCAGCCGAACTGATCAACTCTGACAAAGACCGTGCAGAGAATGTCATGATTGTGGATCTGCTACGAAATGATCTGAGCAAGGTTTGCCAGCCAGGCAGTGTCGAGGTACCTGAACTGTTTGCGCTGGAAAGCTATCCCAATGTTCACCACCTGGTCAGTAGTGTTACCGGACAGCTGGAAAATGGATTTACCCCCCTGGATTTGTTGCGTGAATGCTTCCCTGGCGGTTCCATCACCGGTGCCCCGAAAATACGTGCCATGGAAATCATTGATGAGCTGGAGCCTCATCGCCGCTCTGCCTATTGTGGATCGATCGCGTATCTCAGTGCGTGCGGCCGAATGGATAGCAGCATCACTATTCGCACACTGGTCTGCAGTGCAAACAAGATTCATTGCTGGGCAGGCGGTGGTATTGTTGCTGATTCAGATATCGATGCTGAATATGCGGAAACCTTCAGCAAGGTGAACAATCTGCTTAACGCACTGCAGAACATTCATAAATACTAATCGACTGGATCTTTGTCATAATTTCTACACATTTCAACAAGTATACTTCTATACTTTGATATACAATCCGCCCCCCCGAAAGTTCGGCAGCATATGTCAGACTGTAAACTGGGTTACCAAAATCCAGACAAGGATGATTAAGTGGCAGAGGTTTGCCTGTTTTAGCCTTTTTGACCAAGAGACCTTGTCATGAAACTCAGTTTTCAATCCAAGTTACTTTGCTCCATGTTATTGCTACTTGTGCTTTCTCTATTGGCGCTCAGCATTCTGGCTCACCGCCTGCTGAATACTGAAGTCAATCAAGCCGTTCAGAGTGAAATTCACAACACCCTGCGCAACGCCAAAACCTTTGCCAACGGCTGGCTGGCGGCAAAATCAGATCTGGTTGTCAGCCTGAGTCGGGAGCTTCCAACTCAACGCGCGGATGCCGAAAAATTTCTGACCTATTCTCGCGATGCTGGCCAATTCGATCTGGTCTATGCCGGAACCGCCGAGGGAGAAATGTGGCAATCACGTCCTGAATCCAATCTGCCGTCAGACTATGACCCCCGTACTCGTCCCTGGTACCAACAAGCCATGGCCACCAATTCACTGGTTGTCACCTCACCTTATGCTGATGCCGGCAGCGGTGAAATGATTATTTCGCTGGCTATCCCGTTACAAAACTCCATCCAGGGGGTTATCGGCAGCGACATCAGCATCGATGCTATTATTCGAGAACTGTTAACCCTGGAATCACGCTGGACATCACAACTCTGGATGCTGGATGGCAAGCAGACCCTGATTGCCCATCCAGATAAAAGCCGGGTTCAACAGACAATAAGCCAGCTTCTACCCGACACCCCCCTTCCAGCCAATCAGGATGTGGTGGAAATAGCTTATGAAGGTGAAATCTGGTTAATGTCAGCCACCTATATTGCCGAAGCTGACTGGACCTTTTTACTACTGGTAAAACGCAACGAAGCCATGGAGGCTTTAAACCAGTTAACCACCACCCTGCTGCTGCTCAGCTTAGCTGTACTGGTAATCTCAGCGCTAGTGCTCTACCTGCTGGTTAACTACCAGACCCGCCCACTAAAACACCTGGCACTGGCTCTGGATGATATATCTCAGGGAGAGGGCGACCTCACCCACCGACTTGAAGTGGAATCAGCCGATGAATTTGGTCGTATGAGTTTGGCGTTTAATCGCTTCGTTGCACAGCTACAGTCGACCGTGAGTGAAATGATCGTTCTAACTGAACAATTAAATCAAGAATCCGGGCGCAGTGTTGAAGATGTGCACAATAACCTCGAACAACTGACACGACAGAAAGAAGAACTGACGCAATTGGCTGCCGCTGCACAGCAGATGTCCTCCGCTACAGCTGAGATCGCCCGTAATGCTGAACAAACAGCCGAAATTGCCCGTCAATCGTCCGAGTCCACACAAAGAGGTCTTGTAATGGTCAAGGAAAATCGTGAGCAGACACTAATGCTAACTCGGCAGATTTCCGACAGCACAGATGCTATTAACACGGTTGAGCAACAGGTGCAGAGCATCAGCAGTATTCTGGACAACATTCAGGGCATTGCCGAACAGACCAACCTGCTGGCATTAAATGCAGCCATTGAAGCGGCCCGAGCAGGAGATCAAGGACGTGGCTTTGCTGTAGTTGCAGATGAGGTGCGCACTCTGTCGCAACGCAGTCATAAAGCGACGGATGATATTCGCGGCATGATTACCGAATTGCAAAGCGCCACCCAAAAAGCCGTTGCGCTGATGGGACAGAGCCAGAAGCAAGCCCGTATCAATGTCGAAAGTGCCGAACAAGCCGAACAGCAACTCCAGACCATCGATGAAGCGAGCGGGACCATCAGTGAAATGGCGATACAGATTGCCAGTGCGGTTGAGGAACAAAATGCTGTGACCACTGAAATCAGTAGCAACACAGAGCAAATCAAGGTGCTGGCCGATAACCTAACGGATCAAGCCGGTCTGACTGGCAGCCGAGCCGCTGATCTAAAACAGGTGGCTAACTCACTGCATCAATTGTCAGACAGATTTAAGGTGTAATCTGCCTGACAAAGTTGATGTGCGGTTAAAAAGGGTTAAAGGGTTAAAGGGTTAGATCCCGATTACTGGCGGCCAGGAAAGCTTTTTTCAGGTCGCCATAAGTGTGCACCGCCGGAAACTGTGGAAACTCACGGATGACATTCTCAGGCGCATGGAACAGAATCCCGGCTTCAGCCTGCGTCAACATAGTGGTGTCATTATAGGAATCGCCTGCCGCAATCACTCGGTAATTCAACAACTGGAAAGCACGCACTGACTGACGCTTCGGGTCGCGCTGGCGCAGGGTATAACCGGTTATACGTCCGGTGTCATCAACATTCAGTTTATGACAAAGCAGCGCTGGAAAGCCCAGTTGACGCATGAGCGGCTGAGCAAACTCATAAAACGTATCTGACAAAATGACCAGCTGAAAACGCTCACGTAGCCAGTCCACAAACTCCACCGCCCCGTCCAGCGGTTTCAGTCGACTGATCGTATCCTGTATTTGCGGCAGGGTGAAACCCTGTTCATCCAGAATGCGTAAGCGTTGCTGCATCAGCTCATCATAATCGGGAATATCCCGTGTGGTTGCCTTTAACGCATCTATGCCAGTCTCTTCGGCAAACGCGATCCAGATTTCGGGAATTAAGACGCCTTCAAGATCAAGACAGGCCAGTTCCATGCAAGGTCTCCAGTACAGAGTTAAATAAATGATTAATGCTGAGGCAAAGAGATGTCCTTAAACAAATCGTCTATCTCGTGCCGATTGTTGCAGGCTTGTACTCTCTCAACCATATCCAGTGTCAGGTGTGGTGCAAATAAACGAATGAAGTCATACATATAACCGCGCAGATAGGTACCTTTCCTGAAGCCAATACGCGTAGTGCTGGCTTCAAACAGATGTGAAGCATCCAGCGCAACCAGATCACTGTCATGCTCTGGCTCCACCGCCATCGTCGCAATAATACCCACTCCCAAGCCCAGACGAACGTAGGTTTTGATCACATCAGAATCGACGGCGGTAAACACCACCTTGGGTTCCAGTCCTTTGTTAATAAAGGCTTCATCCAGTTTGGAACGTCCGGTAAAACCAAATACATAGGTGACAATCGGGTGTTTGGCTAGCTCTTCCAATGTCAGTTCCCCCACCTGTGCCAATGGATGATCTTTAGGGACAACAACAGAGCGATTCCAGTGGTAGCAAGGCATCATGATCAGATCCGGGAAGTGTGCCAGCGCTTCAGTCGCTATAGCAAAATCCACTTCGCCATCCGCCGCCATCTCGGAAATTTGCATCGGCGTACCCTGATGCATATGCAAGGCAACATCAGGATACATTTTAATAAACTGGTTAATCGTGGGTGGCAGTGCATAACGTGCCTGGGTATGAGTTGTAGCCAGACTCAAACTACCCTTACGCTCGTCACTGAACTCCTGGGCAACCTGACGGATGCTATCGACTTTCTGTAAAATCTCACCGGCGATCTGCAAAATGGCTTCACCCGCTGGGGTTACCCGAGTCAAATGCTTGCCACTGCGGGCAAAAACCTCAACACCCAGCTCATCTTCAAGCAAACGCACCTGCTTACTGATACCCGGTTGAGAGGTATACAGACTTTGGGCCGTAGCCGAGACATTAAGATCATGCTTGGCGACTTCCCAGATGTACCTGAGCTGCTGGAGTTTCATTTATCTTTACCCGAGTAGAGAATATTGATTTTTATATAACCGCAAAGAATAACAAAATACGTTAGCAACGCCAATACATCACCAATGCCTGATTAGAACCGCGAGTTGAGTCTGCGGATCTCTTCATCTCCACTAATCAAGCGCTTCTCCAACGAATTAATTTTTGCCTCAGCTCTGACCAGCATTTCTTCTTTCTCCATTAACTGGGCACGCAACAAATTATCACGCTTGGCCGCTTCGTTAGTGTAAGAAATATTTTTTTGATTATTGCGTCGGATATCTTCCTGCAATTCTTTGAGCTTAGTTTCTAGTCGCTTGGTTTTGTTAAGTTCAGCAAGCAGCTGACTGTTCATTTTAGTCATGTCTCGCTGCAATAACGCACTCTCCTGGCGCATTTTCAACAACTCGGTTTCCTGGCTTTTGAGTTGTGACTTCAGCGTTTCATTTTTAACGTCTTTACGTGCCATACGGGCCTGAAGATCATGAATTTCTCGAGTGAGTTCAGACTCTTTTTTACCTGCTTCTTCACGCACTTTCTCTAACGCATTGCGATAATAGCGGGTATCCACTTCCTCTTTGGCCAGCGTCTCAAGCATATGCCGCTGTTCATCTTTAAGGCGTTGGTCAAACATACGCCGAGCATCTTCATGCGATTTTCTCAGCTGTGCCAGCTCATGCTCCAGTGTTGACCGGGCTTTTTCCTCTTTTTTGCGGATATTGGTTTCACTGGATAAATTGGTTTTTAACACTGTGATTTCAGCATCCAGCGCTTTAACATGCTCATAGCTTTCTTCAAGCTTGAAAGTTTGCTCGCGGTAACGCGCTTCCATCTCCTGATGCTGATGCTGAGATCTTTGTAGGGCCTCATCGGTACTGCGTTTCTCGACTTCGACACCTATGTCTGTGCGCTGGCGAGTCAGAGATACTCGCGACTGGGCTTCCTGTACCGCTTGATGCCATATACGCACAAAAGACTGTGCCAAGGTATCCGGCATACCCGGCATTTTCAGATCACGATCAGTTACCACTACACGCTGCGGTAACTCGCTACGCCACTGGGCAAGTAAAACACTCACCTCATCCAATGGACTCGTCAGCTGTTCTGCCAGCATTTCAGCCTGGGGGAAATTGCCTGAGAGCAACTGCTCATCAGCCAGTTCAAAAACTTGTGTTTTTAGTTGTTCAGTATCCATGCAGTCTATTTAACCAGATTAAAAGCAGGTAAAAAATGAGGGCAAGACGACAGCACCCTCTTCAGTGTAGAGAGGGTAAGGATACATCAACAGGGCATCTGTTTTACAGTGGATTAGATCCCGAACACGGGAAGACCAGGACAAACCTTCCGTGTTCGGGTAACGTTGAATCAGTCGATCAGGGTATCGATCAAGTCAATCATGAACTCACTATCTTCTTCGCTCATCAACTCCCAACCAACCAGGCCCATGTTCTGCAATACACCGCGCCCTTTCTCATCACCCGGCATGTCCAGCAAAACACTTGTCAGCGCCGTTTCATGCTCTTTAAATGACGGCCCTGCCAACAACACATGATGAATAACACCGATCTGACTGCTGACCAATGGTTTCATCTCGCTGCGAATCAGCTCTGACAGTTCATCATAAGCCTGCTTAAGGAAGAACCCGGCATCAGCTTCACCCTTGAGCAGGTTTTTTGCCACCAGCACATAGTTTTTCAGCGTTTTAACGGTGATGTTATCCGCATCGAGATCTGCAGATTCCAGCATGATCATGCCCATGGTGTGCACATCAGGATCATCCGTGGTAGCAATAACACTGCCCGGCTGCAGATTTTCAACCTTATCAACCGATGAGGATACCGATACCGCAATGATTGTTTCATCTGCTTTATGCGCAGGTTTCATCAAAGCTTTAAAGCCCAGCTCCCTGACTAGCATGGAGGCATCATAGGGGTTAGCGTAGATCAAATCGACCTTGCCAGCGCGGATATCATTGCGCTGCTTCTCAAAGCTGTCATAGAGTTCGAGATGAATGGGAATACCCAGTTTACGCTGCAGGTAGGTATTAAAATAAAACCATCCGGATATATGATCCGGTGCAAAATCCGGACTCACCGTAAGATTTAAGGGCATGCACAACTCCTTTACATCAGTGTCGCATAGAGGGCTTCACTTTCACGAATTTTACTTCGGGAAGGCTTGCGTCTTACCGAGGTATATCCAACCAGTTCGCCATTTCGCATATTGGGAATAACTGTCGCCTTAACCCAGTAATAAGTACCATCTTTGCGCAAATTCTTTACAAAGCCCTGCCACTTTTTACCTTCGGCCATAGTGTCCCACAAGCCCTTGAATGCCACAGCCGGCATATCCGGATGGCGAAGAATATAATGATTAGTACCAATTAACTCTTCACGGCTGTACCCGGACATGTCCACGAATGCTTGATTTGCATGGGTAATAATACCCTGCGGGTCGGTTCTGGATACTATCAGCTTACCGTCGGGATAAGGGACTTCCTTATCCACAATAGTTGCCATACGTTCCGTTCCGTCATAATAACGAATCAACGCTTCCCGTACCTGACCGGTATCTTGTTCTGACATAGTTCATATCCCCCGCTGAACTCAGCACGCCTCTGTTGAGAGGCGCCTCTACGTGACTTACAGAATCTTACCGATAGCTTCCGCTGCACGTTTCACATCCAGGAAGATAAGCCCAAGACGCGCATTGGTTTTCGCGACAACCGTCAATACTGAATCTTTGTTTGCGTGAGTCATTAAAATATAGCCAGCCTTACCCTTAACCAGGACTTGCTCCAGCTCCCCACGTGCCAGTTCTTGGGCAGTTCGTTCACCCAATGACAGCATTGCTGCACTCATGGCACCTACACTATCTTCGTCCATAGACGCAGGTAGCATTGAATCGATCATCAGACCATCCGTAGAAATCACCGCAGATGCTTCAATCTCAGCCGAAGTACTGTTCAGATCATTAAGAATGGAAGTAAGCATTTCTGAGCGCATCGTTATCTCCTTTACGCCGTTAGCACAAATGTCGCAGTTGAATTTTCCGTTTTTTCAGTAATCCAGATAACGGCGCATGAGCACCGAAAGCAGATTGACAAAGGACTGACGGTTCAGTGTTGGCATCCCCTCCAGAACCAATAGAAACTTCTGATGACCCACATGCAGAGTCCAGAAGCCCAGTTCACTGTGGCCAGCTGCATCCAGCAGACCCCAAGATACACTATTGAAACCCAGGTGTTCCCGCAGCAGACGTTGATGACGTTCATGCATCAATACAATGTCGGCAGACAGCGCTGCCAGAGCTTCAGCCTCTTCATCAGCATAGCCTGACTGCCCCAGGCAGAAACCCTGCTCGTCAGCGAGCAATACGCGCCCTTCTGCCAGTTGAGGTAAATATTCAGGCAGCAGTTGCTCAATTGAACCCGTTGGTACCGCTTCAGGTTCCGTGGTGAGCTGCAGGAAACCTCTTTCCATCAACCAGCTCATTAACTCCTGGGCCTCTTTTTCGCTATAGCCAGTCAGTTTTTTCAGTACCGCCGGAAAATAAGGCACATGGGTATCCGCACTGAGGAGCTGCAACAACAAAGCTCGACGCTCATCCACTTCCGGACTTAGGGTCGCATAATAGGATCCACTGGGGGTCACCTGAAAAAACTCTGTAACTTCACTCTGGTCTTGATTCACAGTCGAACTCCGATTTCATTCCAGATGGGGTGCAGACCATCGCTGCTAAGGGTTAAAAAATCCAACAGCATCCGCTGCCACTAAAAATGTAAACACAAAACGTTGCGGTACGGCCAACTCAGACAGTACCTGCCTGGGGCTAAGGCGTTTACTAAACCAGAGTTCCGCCAGGGTTCTGGCATGGGGCGTCAACTCGAACACAGAAAAATCCGGTTTGCGTATCAGTTGCACCGGTTTATTAAGGTCTATTGTTTCCGGAATACGCCCACGAGAAGTCAACAACGCCAGCTTCCATAACAACTGATCGGCTGCAATATGCCGACCAGTTTCTCCAAGCACATAGGCTGAAGGCTCTAGCTTTGTCAGAAAAAGCTCATCCAGACCAAATCTTGCTCTAGCCATGTGCAGCAACAGTTCAGCGTCCAGATCACAGTAAAAACAGTCAGCTTCCGGGAGGTATATCAGCACGCCAGGTAAACCGGACACCTGTTGCGCCTGCTTACTTTGCCGACCTGTTTTAACGGCCAGCACCACCCAGGGCAACAGGCTGCTTTCCATATTAAAATGCACACGCCGCAGCCCGCTCGGTTCAGTCAGATCCTGATCCGGAAGGTGGCCGCAATAATCATTGACACTGTCTTGATCAAGACGTTTCCGGTCCACTTTTTCAGTGGCTTGCTCAACAACAGGCTTCGCACCGGGTTTCTCAGCAACTGGCATTTCAGCAGCACTTTCATCGACAACATCGACCGATTCTTCAACAGTATCTGGCACTTTTTTCTCTGTGCTTTCATGGCGTCGATGCGCCATCACCAAATGGGCTTTTGATATAACTTCTTGTACACCATGTCGATCCAGAGGAAATAGCGTCTTGCCCGAATCAGAAAGCTGCTTGCCTTTATTCCATTTTTGCATAGCGTCAAGACCCGCTTGCTTGCGCGCCTGCCACTCGGCAAATACGGTATCTCTATCGGATGCTACCAGCTTTACTGGGTCGTGTTTTTGCAGCACCCGAGTTAAATGCTCGAGCTCGGTTGACAGTCCGTTCAGGGTCAGTGGGCGCTTTAACTCAATAAACCCTTGAGGCACATCGCCGCCTTCAGTCAAGGCGATACCGGGAAGTCCAGCACAGGCGGGGTGCTGTCGCAGCAACTTAAGAAACTGCATCTCACCGGCGGCACCAGACAGATCCACCAGCAGCACATCGGCTTTATCAGGCTGGGTCAGAACAAACACTTTTTGATGCCGGCTATTGAAAAAAAGCTCCAGCATGGTTTGCTCTGATTTACCAAATCCGGACAGTCCGATTTTATAGGGTTGTTGAATCGCCACGGACCGATTTCCTTATGCACATTCTTCAAACTGAGCAGGATTAAAGCACTGTGGCGATATAGACAAGCTGCCATTCACCAGCACCGAATACTGCAACGGCAGATTGCGGATAAAACGAAAATCGGAGGTATCAGCAAATTTTCGCAAAGCAGATAGAGTTGGTTTATCTAGTAAAGGCTCTGCCTGATCAATAATCCGATTGACTAACGCACGGCCTTTTCCACGCAGCACCAAAAACAGATCGATAAGTGCACCAGTCAACCGCCCTGAATCACCTTTACGTATCGCAAAATAAATTCTGCGTATATGCGTTCTCAGGTGTTTTGGCACGGCACTGATATAGCGTGACGAATAACACAACCCTAGTTCTGAATCGGCTTGCTCACAAATCAGTGAACGACTTTTTTGCAGTTCAAAACAGATCTGCAGTTTTTCAGCAAATCTGTCAGAATCAGATACAGGTACATTTAGTGTATTCATGTTGGCAGCCTCATGGACTTAATAACGCATGGGTTATTTATACGCATCGCCTGAAAACCTTGCAATCAGAGATCAACGTTTACTTGATTCGTGTCAATTTGCTGGCCCGAAACAGCCTTTTTCACCCCCGTCTTTATCCAAAGTATAACCTCAGGATTGTCGACAAAACTTAACTTTACCCCCCCTATAAGCTAGAATTCACAGCGCCAATCACCATTCGATAACAAATTCGAAACGACATCGGCGGATGTTTTGCCGATGTTCGGTAGTGACAACAGATGAGGGCTATATCGTGCTTGAAGCTTACCGTAAACATGTAGAAGAACGTGCCTTAGAAGGCATCCCACCAAAACCACTGGATCCAGAGCAGACTGCCGCACTGGTTGAGCTGGTGAAAAACCCACCAGCAGGTGAGGAAGAGTTCCTTCTTGATCTGTTGAGCAATCGTGTTCCTGCAGGGGTGGATCAAGCCGCTTATGTTAAGGCCGGATTTCTCGATGCCATCGCCAAAGGCGAGGTAACATCGCCATTAATCACCCCAGAAAAAGCTGTTGAACTGCTGGGCACCATGCTGGGTGGCTATAATATTCAGCCGCTGATTGCCGCATTGGATAACGACAAGCTGGCGGCCATTGCCGTTAAAGCACTGTCGCATACCCTGCTGATGTTTGATGCATTCCATGATGTTCAGGAAAAAGCCGACGCTGGAAACAGTTTTGCCAAAGATGTGATGGCCTCTTGGGCCGCTGGCGAGTGGTTCACCTCCAAGCCTGAAGTACCTGAAAAAATCACCGTAACTGTATTCAAAGTCCCAGGTGAAACCAACACCGACGATCTGTCCCCCGCACCGGATGCCTGGTCACGTCCGGATATTCCGCTGCACGCCAACGCCATGCTGAAAATGGAGCGTGAAGGCATTGAACCAGTTGAACCTGGTGTCACAGGCCCACTGAAACAGATCGAAGCGGTCAAAGCCAAAGGCTTCCCGGTCGCCTATGTCGGTGATGTCGTCGGTACCGGGTCATCACGTAAATCAGCTACCAACTCTGTGCTGTGGTTCTTTGGCGATGATATGCCAAACATCCCCAACAAGCGCGCCGGTGGTTTCTGCTTTGGTGGCAAGATTGCACCCATTTTCTACAACACCATGGAAGATGCTGGCGCCCTGCCGATCGAAATGGATGTGGAAAAAATGCACATGGGCGATGTAGTCGACATCTATCCGTATGAAGGCGTGGCTAAAAACCATGAGACTGGCGAAGAGCTGTGTCGCTTTGAACTGAAAACTCAGATGCTGCTGGATGAAGTCCGTGCCGGTGGTCGTATTCCGCTGATCATTGGTCGCGGTCTGACCCAAAAAGCACGTGAAGCTCTCGGCTTGCCACCGGTTGACCTGTTCCGCACGCCAGAGCAGCCAGCTGAATCCACCAAAGGCTTTACGCTTGCACAGAAAATGGTGGGTAAAGCTTGTGGTGTTGACGGCATACGTCCAGGCACTTCCTGCGAACCTAGAATGACAACTGTTGGCTCACAGGACACTACCGGTCCTATGACCCGCGATGAACTGAAAGATCTGGCCTGCTTAGGCTTCTCTGCCGACCTGGTTATGCAGTCATTCTGCCACACAGCGGCTTACCCTAAGCCCGTTGATGTGAACACCCACCACACCCTGCCTGATTTCATCATGAACCGTGGTGGTGTCGCGCTGCGCCCTGGCGACGGTATCATTCACTCCTGGCTGAACCGCATGCTGCTGCCTGACACCGTCGGTACCGGTGGTGACTCTCACACCCGTTTCCCACTGGGTATTTCTTTCCCTGCTGGTTCCGGTCTGGTCGCCTTTGCTGCCGCAACCGGTGTGATGCCGCTGGATATGCCTGAGTCAGTTCTGGTGCGTTTCAAAGGCAAGCGTAATGCCGGTATCACCCTGCGTGATCTGGTACATGCGATTCCTTACTATGCGATCAAAGCAGGTCACCTGACCGTTGCTAAAGCCGGTAAGAAAAACGTCTTCTCTGGCCGCATCTTAGAGATTGAAGGTCTGGAAGATCTGACCGTCGAGCAGGCTTTTGAACTGTCTGATGCCTCAGCCGAACGTTCTGCGGCTGGCTGCACCATCAACATGTCAGAGGATTCTGTAGCGGAATACCTGCGTTCTAACATCGTCATGCTGAAATGGATGCTGTCTGAAGGTTACGGCGATGTACGTACCATCGAGCGTCGTATTAAAGGCATGGAAGAGTGGCTGGCTAATCCATCACTGATGCGTGCTGACAAAGATGCCGACTACCACACCGTGATTGAGATTGATCTGGCTGAGATCAAAGAGCCTATCCTCTGTGCACCAAATGACCCTGACGATGCCCGTCTGCTGTCTGATGTGGCCGGCGATAAAATCGACGAAGTGTTTATCGGCTCCTGCATGACCAACATAGGTCACTTCCGTGCAGCCGGTAAATTACTGGAAGCCTCTGGTAAGACTATCCCGACCCGGATGTGGATCTCTCCACCGACCAAGATGGATCAGGCACAATTGACTGAAGAAGGCTACTACAGCATCTTTGGCAAAGCCGGTGCACGCATGGAAATGCCAGGCTGCTCACTGTGCATGGGTAACCAGGCACGCGTAGCTGACAAGGCGACCGTGGTATCCACCTCTACACGTAACTTCCCGAACCGTTTAGGTAATGGCGCTAACGTGTATCTGGCATCAGCTGAATTGGCCGCGGTTGCCGCCCTGGAAGGCAAACTGCCAAGTGTCGAGGAATACATGGTTTATGCCAACAGGATCGATAGCATGGCGGGTGAAATTTACCGCTACCTGAATTTCGATCAGATGGAAAAGTATGTCGATAAAGCGGCTTCTGTGATTCCAACCGCCGCTGTCTGACGCTAAACTAAGCGTTAAGCCATACCGAAACCCCGGCTCCTGCCGGGGTTTTTTATATAATGAGGACCCTATGAAACCCCTGAATCCTGACACGGCTCCAGAACCCGGTTATGAAACAGCGCAAACCAAGAATGGTTTTCTGGCGCTGGTTTCAAAGCTGGTATTTGATGAAAAACTGCCCGTGCGTTTTATGTATAAAACCGTGCCCGAACACTTAAATGATACCGGCTGGCGCATGTTTACTGGTTATGAAACAGAAGAATTTCTGAGTGATGAACAGCTAAACCTGATCCCAGTACCCTTGGAAAAAATTTGTCAGCTGGACCCAGCCCTACCCGAACTGGTTCAATATAACGCTGGCACCGTATGGGAGCGCACTCCCGACTCGTCAGAGTGGCAGCAGGTGCATGACTTCACTATTCCTGTACCGCGGACCGATGTTAAGATCACTAATGATATTGAAGATTTCCTGTCATCCCGCGAACGCAGTTAAGGATTTTTTACCATGGAACTATCTTCATTCAGCACCTATGCGCTGCACTTTATTGGTGTGATTATTGTACTGGTCGGCCTGTCGATCAAACCAAAAATCAAAACGCTGGGTATTGCCTTGGCCGTCGCTGGCTTTTTACTCGGCACTTCGCCAGTTTGGTATTCGGCCATCACCCAGCCCAGTGATGAAGAAATGTATGAAGCCTGGCAAGAGCAGCAGCAACTTGAACAACAACGACGTCAGCTTGAGAGTGAATGATCCTGGGGTTCAGTCCTCCTGAGCCCTCTCTGTTGCTGCTGTATAATGCGCTGCAGTATCGCTAGTGGATCACGTTCACTGCGAATCTCGGTGAACAACACCTGAGCTTGAGGAAAGTACCACTGCAGCATGTTTAACCACTGCTTGATACGCCCATGGACATGGCGCTCAGATAAGTTATCTATCACCTGACGGTGATAGATCTCCAGCATCGGCAATAGCCTCTGCCAGGCGTCAGGCTGGGGTAGTGCTACAGCTCTACCCGATAATTCTTCAGCCAGAAAAGGGTTACTCAGTATGCCGCGCCCCAGCATCACATCGTCACAGCCGGACAGATGCCGACAGCGTTGATAATCCTCAGCACTCCAGACTTCACCGTTAGCCACCAGATGCAAGGTTACCTGTTCACGGATACGCGCGATCCACTCCCAGTGTGCCGGTGGCTTATAACCCTCCAGTTTAGTCCTGGCATGCACCGTCAAGGTTGACGCACCCGCGGCTTCAATCGCCTGCGCATTCTCTATCGCCAAAGCCTTATCTACATAGCCCAGGCGCATTTTGGCCGTCACAGGAATACTGGCAGGAACAGCTCGACGCACCGCGGCTACTATCTCATGCAACAGATCAGGCTCGGTTAACAGCACGGCGCCCCCACGGCTTTTATTCACCGTTTTGGCCGGGCAACCAAAATTCAGATCGATGCCAGGGGCTCCCAGCTCTGCCGCTTTGGCAGCATTATCAGCCATCAGTGACGGGTGATTGCCGAGCAATTGCAGATACACAGGAACTCCCGAACGAGTACACCCCTGTTGATGCAACTCAGGGGCCATTCGGTAAAAAACAGAGGAAGGCAGCAGCCTATCTGTCACCCGGATAAACTCGGTGACACATTGGTCTATGCCCGGTACAGAGGTGAGTAGATCGCGCAGCGTATAATCCAGCACCCCTTCCATGGGTGCCAGGTATAAACGGCTCATAGCACAGCGTTTGTCAAAGTGCTGCCAACCCTCTGCGTAGGTCATCCTGCAGATCTTTAACCGATTCCAAACCCACGGAGAGACGAATGAGGTTATCGCGGATACCAGCCTGGGCTTTATCTGCAGCCGTCATACGCCCATGGGTGGTAGTATCAGGATGGGTAATGGTGGTTTTAACATCGCCCAAATTACCGGTTATAGACACCACCTCAGTGGCATCAATAAAACGCCAGGCCGCATCACGATCACCATCAACCTCAAAGGCCAACACGCCTCCAAAGCCTTTCTGCTGACGACAGGCCAGTGCATGCTGCGGATGATCCGGTAAGCCGGAATAATAGACTTTGCGGATACCTGGCTGCTGCTGTAGCCACTGAGCCAGAATCAGCGCACTCTCACTATGCGCTCGCATGCGCAAGGGTAAGGTTTCCAGTCCCTTCATAAATACCCAGGCATTAAACGGACTCATACAACTGCCACCGGTGCGGATGAAACCAAACACCTCTTCCATCTCTTTATCACGCCCTACCAGTACGCCGCCTACACAGCGTCCTTGCCCATCCAGGTACTTGGTCGCTGAGTGCATCACCACATCCGCTCCCAATGCCAAAGGACGTTGCAGCGCAGGGGTCAAAAAGCAGTTATCCACCACTAGCAAGGCATTATGTGCATGGGCAATTTCTGCCACAGCCGCTATATCTGTCAGCTCAGCCAGCGGGTTGGATGGCGTTTCCAGAAACAGCAAGCGTGTCTCAGGTCGAATCGCTGCTTTCCAGGCACTCAGGTCAGTCGGGTCGACAAAACTGGTTTGAATACCGGCACGACTGAAATACTTGTCGAACAGGGAAACGGTAGAACCGAATACACTGCGTGAACAGACCACATGATCGCCACACTTCAGCAGCGCCAGCCCCAGACTCAGGATCGCCGCCATGCCTGATGCCGTGGCAACAGCACGCTCCCCCCCTTCCATCGCGGCAATGCGTTGTTCAAAAGCACGCACCGTCGGATTGGTGAAGCGGGAATAAATATTGCCCGGCTCCTCACCACTAAAACGAGCGGCCGCTTCCCTGGCGCTGGAAAACACAAAGCTGGAGGTGGTGAAGATTGGATCACCATGCTCACCCTCATCCGTTCGCCACTGACCGGCACGTACGGCCAGTGTATCCATCTCACAGTCTTCACGGGAAAACTGGATGCGGGCATCACGCTCAAAACCCTTGGCCATTAACTCTTCCTCATTCTATTCGGGTGTGCAGATCAGCCGAGGTATCGCTATCGATATCAGCATCCGGATCAGTGTTATTCACCGGATTTTTGGCATCATCACTACGTTTTTTCTCAAGACGATCCAGATAGGCTCGGTCCACAGTACCAGTGATATACTGCCCATCAAACACACAGGTATCGAAGGCAGTAATTGCCGGATTCAACTGGGTGACACAGGATTTTAGATCATCCAGGTCCTGATAGAGCATCCAGTCACAACCAATATAGTCACCGACCTCTTTGGCCGTGCGTCCATGGGCGACCAATTCAGATGCTGTGGGCATATCGATACCATAGACGTTGGGGAAACGCACTTCCGGTGCGGCCGAAGCAAAATAGACTTTGCGTGCACCGGCATCACGTGCCATTTCAATGATCTGCTTGGAGGTGGTTCCCCGCACAATCGAGTCATCCACCAACATCACCACCTTGTCTTTGAATTCGCTGGCAATGGGGTTTAACTTCTGGCGCACCGATTTTTTGCGCAGGGTCTGCCCCGGCATGATAAAGGTGCGGCCGATATAACGGTTCTTGATAAAACCTTCTCGGAAGGTAACCCCCAGACTGTGGGCCATTTCCAAGGCGGCAGTGCGGCTGGTATCCGGAATCGGAATAACCACATCAATATCGTGATGGGGCATCTCCTTGAGTACTTTTTCTGCCAGGCGCACACCCATCAGCATCCGCGACTCATGCACCGATACACCATCAATAATGGAGTCAGGTCGTGCCAGGTATACATATTCAAACAAACATGGAGCCAGGGTTTGTTGCTGGGTGCACTGCTGCAGATGTAAACCACCATCACGGTCAATAAATATCGCTTCGCCAGGAATGATATCGCGGACCCGTTCAAATCCGGAAGTATCCAATGCAACACTCTCTGAAGCCACCATATATTCAGCCTGACCATTCACTATCCGCTTGCCATACACCAGCGGGCGAATACCATGCGGATCACGGAATGCCAGCACACCGTAGCCGGTAATAATCGCTACGACCGCATAGCCACCCTGACAACGCTGATGTACTTTGGATACCGCCGCAAAGATATCTTCGGGTGAAGGATTCAACTTGCCAAGCTGCTGCAACTCATGCGCAAACACATTAAGCAGCACTTCAGAGTCTGAGGTGGTGTTGATGTGACGCAGATCGGCACGAAAAATATCATCGGCCAGTTGCTCAGCATTGGTCAGATTACCATTATGTGCCAGAGCGATGCCGTAGGGTGAATTGACGTAAAAGGGCTGGGCTTCGGCCGAGCTGGAGCTGCCAGCTGTCGGATAACGCACATGTCCTATGCCCAGGTTACCCACCAGCCGCTTCATGTGGCGAGTCCGAAACACTTCATTAACCAGGCCATTATCCTTACGCATGAAGAAGCGATTACCTTCAGATGTAACGATACCAGCCGCATCCTGCCCACGGTGTTGCAAGACAGTCAGGGCATCAAAAAGAGTCTGGTTAACGTAGCTTCTGGCAAAAATGCCAACTATACCGCACATGAATTCAACCTCTGAGGTGATAATTTGTTAGCTTTACTGAACATCAGCTTCCTGCGCTCCAGATCATCTGGCCAATATCTCTGGCCATATCCCGCGACCAGGTTTCCATAACCAAAAAATGCGGAATCAACACGGAGTCGTTCCACCAAGGGTCCTGTGTGGCTGGTGTCATTTTCAACAATACCAGCATAATCACCACAACCAAACCACCACGCAAGGCTCCGAAGCCCACGCCCAAAACACGGTCAGTGGCAGAAAGCCCGGTTATTTTGACCAGTGAACTGATCAAACTGCCAATCAAATTGCCAACAATCAACGTTGCAATGAACAAAATAAGAAACGCCACCAGCTGGTGTACTGAGGGGGCAGCATCGAAATAGCCAGCAATAATCTCTGCCAGCACTTGATAAAACAAGCGGCCGACAATAAAGGCGGCCACCCAGGTTATCAATGATACAGCTTCGCGGATAAAGCCACGGCGTAAACTCATCACCGAAGAGATCAGCACAATTGCCAGAATTACCCAATCAACCCAGTTCATTATCAAGCGCCTTCAACCCTGCCAGTATTCATTGTTTGACTATTGTGTGGTAAAACGCACAATCATGCCTTCCAAACCATATTCCTGTTGCAGCAGTAGTTTCAGCTCTTCCAGGCGACCACGTTGCATCTCCGGACCAACGAATACTCGGACTACATCTTCTCCGTGACGAATATAGACCCGATAACCGGCACTGATCAGACGCGCTCTAAGCTCGCGCGCATTGGATTCCTGACGAAAACTGGCCAACTGCAACGCCCAGGCAGCGGGCACCTGATCAGCATCCAGTGTTGGTGCCTCTTCAGCCGGGTTAAGGCTGGGACGTAGAGCCTCCAGAGATTCGGTTATTTCAGCAACAGGTGCAGACACCACCGGCGCTTCTGTAACCGGCGCTACAGGTGCTTGCTCAATTGTAACTGGCGGCGGCATTTCAGTCTGCACCACCCGAACCACTTCAGGTGCGGCTGGAATACGAGATTCTAACTGACGCTCTTCATAGCCCGCTGCATTGAAAACCAATGGGAAAAATGCAATACCGATCAGCAGTAGAACCACGACTCCAATCAAGCGCTGTTTTAAATTATCCCTGACGTCCATCGACCCACTCAACTGTTTTCAATGCATCTGTTACTGTAAAAAAAGAGCCTGCTATCACTAACCGCGATGTAGGGGTCAACTGCGACGGCAACGCTGCCAGCGCCGTATCGACACTGTCATATTCTGCCATTGATGACGAAGGGACACCAAGCTTATTGAGTAGCTGTTTCAGTTGAGCAGCACTGGCTCCCCTGGGATTGCTCAGTGTCACCAAGTGCCAGTGATCAACGACCGGCAGTAAGGCTTCACAAACGCTAGCCATATCTTTGTCAGCCAGCATTCCCAATAATAAGTGCGTGGGCGTCACGGCTGGCTGACTCAGTCTGGTAGCCAAATAGACAGCTGCTTCCGGATTGTGTGCTACATCCAGTATACAAGGATAGCCGGCCAGGCTAGCTGGCTGCATGCGCCCGGTTAATCGCGCATTGACCAGACCCGCCGACAGCGACTGCTTTTCGATAGTAAAAGGCATCAACTGCAACACTTGCAATACAGCCGCTGCGTTCTGTATGGGCAAGCTGGGACGTGGCAAGGATGACAGCACTTGGGTGCTTCCTGCCAGATCCTGCCCCTGCCAGGTCCAGAGATCATTCGCTTCCAGGCTATACTGGTAAGCCTGTCCGTTAGTCCGCAGGTCAACCGCCAGCTTGGCGGCATGCTTCAGCAAGCTGGCTGGCGGTTGTGGATCACCACACACGGCCAGACCACCTGCACGAAAAATACCGGCTTTTTCAAAACCTATCGATTCACGATCCGGCCCTAGCCAATCGGTATGATCCAGGGCAATGGTGGTGACCAGCGCAACATCCGCATCGACCAGATTCACCGAATCCAGGCGCCCGCCCAAGCCAATTTCCAGTAACAGCACATCCGGCACGGCGTCACTAAAAATGATCAGCGCGGCTAACGTACCATATTCAAAATAGGTCAGTGGCACACCCTGGCGTGCGGCTTCCACTTGTGAGAATGCAGCACAGATCAGTGCATCATCTACAGCTTGTCCAAACAGGGTTATGCGTTCATTGTAACGCAGGAAATGCGGTGACGTGTAAGTGCCTACCCTGAGCCCCGCCTGCTGAAGGATCGACTCCAGCATACGAATACTGGTGCCTTTGCCATTAGTACCGGCCACAACCACCTTAAAGCTACCACTCAGATCAAGGGGTAACCGACCAGCGACTTGACGCATACGCTCAAGACCCAGTTCAATTTCGGCTGGATGACAGGCTTCAATATAGCTTAACCACTGATCCAGACTGGCATCAGTGGTGGGTTGTTTTTGTGACACGCCGACGCCCCGAATCAGTGTTCTGGCATTTCAGCATCTGGCTGATCAGCGTTAGCCGGTATCAGACAAGCGGTGGAAACACCCGTCAATTTACTTAGCAAGGAGGCCAGCCGCGTGCGCATTTCACTACGCTGGATAATCATGTCCACCTGACCATGTTCCAACAAAAATTCACTGCGCTGAAAACCTTCAGGCAACTTCTCTCGTACGGTCTGCTCAATCACACGCGGACCGGCAAAACCGATCAGCGCATTGGGCTCGGCAATATTCAGATCGCCCAGCATCGCCAGACTGGCGGATACGCCACCATAAACTGGATCCGTTAGCACTGAAATGTAGGGCACACCGGCCTGACGCATTTTCTCCAACGCGGCACTGGTTTTAGCCATCTGCATCAGAGAAAACAGTGCTTCCTGCATACGTGCCCCGCCAGAAGCGGAGAAGCAAATCAATGGAATGCGTTCTTCGAGTGCAAGATGAGCCGCACGAACGAAGCGTTCACCGACCACCGCGCCCATGGAGCCGCCCATAAAACGGAATTCAAAGGCCACAGCCACGACCGGTGAGCCATCCAAAGTACCGCGCATAGCGACCAGCGCATCGGTTTCGCCGGTGTCTTTTTCAGCCGCTGTCAGACGGTCTTTATACTTTTTAGAATCTCTGAACTTAAGACGATCGACCGGCAATACCTCTGCACCGATTTCGACACGATTGTCAGGGTCAAGGAAGATATCCAGACGACGGCGTGCACCAATACGCATGTGATGATCACATTTTGGGCAGACGTTCAGATTTTTATCCAGTTCCGGCTTATAAAGTACCGAATCACACTTGGGACACTTTTCCCATAGCCCTTCAGGCACACTGCTGTGTCTGCGTTCTGTGCGTTTTACCAGAGAAGGAACAATTTTATCCAGCCAGCTACTCATCGTTAATCACATTTCCGGTTTAAAATTTGGTTTCAGGCATCCATGGCTGATCGCATTGCCGCAATCAGTTGGCCAACCTGTTCAGGTATCTGTTCCGGTGTTTCGGCCAGCTCAGCAATCCGGTTAACCAGCACACTACCGACGATCACTCCATCAGACACTGATGCTATGGCTTTGGCTGACTCAGGATCACGAATACCGAAGCCTACCGCCAGTGGGACATCAGTCATACCCCTAACGTGATCTATTTTAGCAGCAACTTCACCAACATTCAGCGCCGCTGAGCCAGTTACACCCTTAACTGAAACATAATAAAGATAACCTGTACCCAACGCACAGATCTGATGCAGACGTGCATCCGAAGTGGCTGGCGATATCAAATAGATGGTATCCAGTCCTTTTTCAGTAAACATGCGACTGGTGTCGTGCGATTCTTCGGGTGGAAGGTCCACTGTCAGTACACCATCCACACCGGCGGCCACCGCATGATCAGCAAAATTCTCGTAACCTATAGCTTCAATCGGATTCAGGTAACCCATGAGTACAACAGGTGTCTCGGTATCCGTTTTTCTGAACTCAGCCACCATGGCAATGACATCCAACAAGCGTACACCATGCACCAGGGCTCTCTCACAGGCTAGCTGTATCACTGGACCATCAGCCATTGGATCGGAGAAAGGCACACCCAGCTCAATGACATCAGCACCGGCTTTAACCAAGGCATGCATCAGCGGCAGGGTCACGTCAGGATTCGGGTCGCCCGCTGTAACAAAAGGAATCAGCGCTTTGCGACCACTGGCTCGCAAACTTTCAAAACGTTTTTGTAATCGACTCATCGGTTTCCAGTATCCTGTCAGATCGTTATGCCATCCAGCTCGGCAACGGTATGAATATCCTTATCACCCCTGCCAGACAGATTAACAATAATGTTCTGGTCCTTGTCCAGGGTTTTGGCAAGCTTCATCGCATAAGCAATAGCATGACTGCTTTCCAAGGCTGGCATTATACCCTCAACCTGGGTCAGAGTGCGAAAGGCATCCAGTGCTTCGTTGTCATCGATTGCCACATATTCGGCACGGCCTGTGTCCTTTAACCAGGCATGCTCAGGCCCGACACCTGGATAATCAAGGCCTGCCGATACCGAATGCGTCGGCAGAATCTGGCCCGCATCATCTTCCATCAAATAAGTACGCATTCCGTGCAGCACACCCGGGCGACCATCGCTTAGCGGTGCCGCATGCTGACCGGTAGCCAGGCCATATCCTCCAGCCTCTACACCGATCATGCGCACTGAAGTATCTTCGATAAAGGGGTGAAACAGACCGATTGCATTAGAACCACCACCAACACAGGCAATAATCACATCCGGCAAACGACCTGTTTGCTCCAGACACTGACTACGTGCTTCGCGACCAATGACGCACTGAAAATCACGCACCAGTTTTGGATAAGGGTGTGGACCCGCTGCCGTGCCGATGATGTAGAAGGTGTTGTCTACATTAGTGACCCAATCACGCATAGCTTCATTCATGGCATCTTTCAGGGTGCGTGTACCGGATGTGACCGGAATCACTTCAGCGCCTAACAGGCGCATACGGTAGACATTCAATGCCTGACGCTTGATATCATCAGCGCCCATATAGACTTTACACTCCAGTCCAAGGCGGGCTGCAACGGTTGCAGAGGCAACCCCGTGCTGACCTGCACCGGTTTCAGCAATCACACGTGGCTTGCCCATAAACTTGGCCAGCAATGCCTGACCAATGGTGTTATTCACCTTGTGTGCGCCGGTATGGTTCAAATCTTCGCGCTTCAGATATATCTGCGCGCCACCAACTTCGCGAGAGAGACGCTCAGCATGATACAGAGGCGATGGACGGCCAACATACTGTGCCAGATCCCTGTCAAACTCAGCTTTAAACGCCGGATCAGCCCAGAGCTTTTCATACACCCCTTCCAGCTCTTCCAGAGCGCCGATCAGAGTTTCAGATACAAAACGCCCTCCGTAAGGGCCAAAGTGTCCACGAGCATCAGGGTAGGTCTGCTTTGCAGACTGATCAGTTTGAATTGACACGGTTCACCTCGTTAATAAAGCGTCTGATTTTTTCGCTATCTTTGATCCCCTTGGCCGCTTCAACACCACCACTCACATCCACTGCCAGTGGACGAACCTGTTGAATGGCAGCCGCTACATTATCCGGCTGCAACCCGCCTGCCAGCACAATACGCTGCTGCAGCTCGGCAGGAATACGCTGCCAGTCAAAAGTCATACCGGTTCCACCCGGAAGCCCGGGCACATAGGCATCCAGCAGAATGCCTCTTGCGCTGGGATAACGCGCCATTTCGGCCACTATGTCGGTATCTTCCTTAACACGTAGTGCTTTGATATAGGGTCGGTTGAAGCTTTCACAAAATGCCGGATCTTCGTCGCCGTGAAACTGCAGCAGATCGATTCCGGTCAGGGTCAGGACGTTGTCTATATCGGTACGCTCTGCATCTACAAACAGAGCAGTCGACGTTACGAAAGCAGGTAGTTGCGCTATGATTTCAGCCGCTTGCGCGGCCGATATATTTCGGGGGCTGGGGGGATAAAATACAAAGCCCAATGCATCAACACCCAGCGATGCCGCATAACTCGCATCTTTCAGCCGGGTGATTCCGCAAATTTTAATTCGTGTCCGCATAGCCGCTCCAAGCAGTCGCCAAGCAGTCTATGATAACAGAGCCAGCTGGCGGCGTCAGTCTGCTGAAGACAGGAAAAAAGGACCTGGTTCGGCTTGGGGCAATAAAAACTCAGCCGGATAGTCTACATCGACAAAATACAGTCCGAAGGGGGATGCGGTCACTCCACCCTGACGACGATCACGCGCATCCAATACATCCTGTGCCCAACCTACCGGCGCTTCACCGGCGCCAATTTTCATCAAAACCCCGGCAATATTACGCACCATGTGATGTAAAAACGCATTGGCCTTAATATCGATAATCAGCAACTGCCCTTGCCGATATACTTTAAGATGCTGCACCTGACGCACCGGATTTTTCGCCTGACAAGCCACCGCTCGGTAGGAAGTGAAATCATGCTCGCCCACCAGCGCCTCAGCCGCTTGCTGCATTTTAACTTCATCCAGAGATTTCCAAGTCCAGGTAATGCCTTTCGCCAGCACACCGGGTTTAATGGCTGCAGAATAAATAATATAGCGATAGCGTCTTGCCTGTGCTGAAAAGCGCGCATGAAAATCTGAACTGACGGGCTTAACCCAAAGCAACGCGATATCCTCAGGCAGGTAGGTGTTCCCCCCCATTACCCAGGCACGCTCAGGTCGCTGAACCTGCGTATCAAAATGAATTACTTGATAACAGGCACTAACGCCGGCATCCGTGCGTCCGGCACAGATCACATCGACAGGGTGATTTGCTACACGGGATAACGCACTCTCCACTTTGCCCTGAATACAGGGAACAGGGTCATGAGGTTGTTTTTGCCAGCCATGGTAAGCCGCACCTGAATACTCGACAGCAGCAACATAACGATAAGGGGCGACATCTGTCGCCCCTGATAAAGGTGGGTTTTCCAACATTTATTCAATATCTCAACTCAGACTATCCAGCAACTTCTGTGCTTCTTCTTTTTGCTTATCATTACCTTCACCGAGAATTTCACCCAGGATTTCACGCGCACCCTCAGCATCATCCATTTCCAGATAAGCCCGCGCCAGATCCAGCTTGGTTTCATTCTCGTCAGCACCATCAAGCAGATTGAGACCATCAAGCATATCGATAGCTTCATCAGTAGACTGATATTCCTCCAAAGCAATATCATCGTCTGTGCTGCTCAACAAATCCTCAAGCTCATCATCCAGACCTGTCTCCAGATCATGAGCGATGTTAGCTGTTAACTCATCCTCAACCGTCTCACCCGGTGTTTTAACCTCTGCTGCGGCTGCATCCACTTCAATATCTTCAATTTCCATAGATCCCAGCAGAGAATCAAGATCATCATCAGCCGTGGACTCAGCCTCAACCTCAGCTTCTGCTGAATCGGCTTTTTCAGGCTCATTCAGTATAAAGTCGAGCTCATCACTATCATCTCGGACCGGTGCTTCAGGCTCATCCTCAATCAGATCTTCATCAGCACCAGCTTCGTCACTCATCAACAGATCGTCGAGGGACCCAAGCTCATCTTCACTATGGTCTTCAGTCGGCTCGACGCTATCAGTTTTAAGCTCTGGTTCTTCATAATTAAGTAAATCATCCAGCAGCTCATCTTCGTCCTCGCCGACAACCGGTTCAGCGTCAGATTGACTCTCTTCTACGTCGAGCTCTTCTACTGCAGGCTCATCGCCTAGCTCAGTTTCCCCCAGGAGATCATCAAAGTCATTTTCAGCCGACAGATCATACTCTTCATCAACTACGCGAGTGTCATCGTCTTCATTAAGCTCAAGATCCAGGTCAAGATCCAGGTCAAGATCGGAGAAATCATCTGTTGTGTCAGCAGATACAGAAGCCTCAGCTGCTTTTTCAGCTACAGGTTGCTCGACCTGTTTTTCCTCGGCAGCCACGGTAGCGGCCACAGCAACCCCCGCCGCCGCAACAGCGGCTTTATCACCTGACACGCCCTCCGGTGCGGTAAATAATGGCTTAGGCGTTGTGTCACGACGCCGTCTTGACAGCAATAATGCCAACAATGCCGCCACCAATGCCGCCACCAGACCACCCACTACCGGCAAACTTGTTAACTTGTCCACCAGCCCTTTTTCAGTCGGAGGCTCTGGTTCAACAGTCTGCATAGCTGCAATTTGTTGCTCTTTGAGTTCCAGCATACGCTGCATCAATATCAGCTGTTCCTGGATTGCATCCAGTTTTTCATTCAAATCGCGGTTTTCTCGCTCAATCTTGTCAACAGTCTCCTGCGTAACCATCAAGCGGCTATCCAGATCTTCACTGCGCTGTAACAAGCCGTCAGCAACTTCTGAGCTAAGCATGACCTCATCACGTGAAGCCATGTCCCCGGCCACTGGTGATTCTTGCTCTGTATCTGCAACCTCAGATTCTGGTGTTACAATACGTAGTTCTACATCGACAAGCGCCTCGGCTGTTTCTGCCAAGGCCTCAGCCTCAGCCTCAGTAGCCACCTCCGTTTCAGCCTCAACCTCATCCTGACTTTCTTCACTAGCTTCTGGAGTGGTTGTTTCAGGTTCTGACGCAGGTTGTGGAGCCGCAGGCTGACTCCGACCTTGTCGCCAAGCCTCAGTTTGACGAGCCACCTCGGCCGTTGCTTCAGCCGGAGAGAGTGCGCGAATTTGCTCAACCGAAGGTATGTCCATAACCGTTCCGGCACGCATTATATTAATGTTAGCTGTCGGGAAGGTTTGCGGGTTATGGCGCTGCAAGGCGATCATCATCTGCTGCGGGGTAATGGAGCTATCTGGTCGATGACGATTTGCAAGCACCCATAAAGTATCATTGGCGCCCACATGTACCTGATTAGCTGTTGTTGGTAATGCACGAGGCTCTGGCGAAGGTCTGGCCGACGTGGTCGCTGGTGCAACGGCTACTGGAGCAGAAGAGACAGCTGGCTGTACCTGTCCCCGCACGGGTGCAGGATCAAATAAGGGTGGATCAAGCAATACAGTATATTCTCGAACCAGACGCCCATTAGGCCAATTCACCTCAACCAGAAAATTGAGGAATGGCTCCCTGACAGGCTCTGTCGATGTCATACGAATGACGCCAGCCCCATCCGGTGAGACCTGGACCTGGAAGCGTACATCATTAAGAAAACGAGACTTGCTGAGCCCTGCAATGGAAAACTCATCCGCGTCGGCCATGCGCGGCTGTATTTGCAAAGGTGAGAGATCCCTCACCTGCATTAGCCGGATCTCTGCGTTGAGCGGCTCATTCAGCGCCGAGCTTATATTTATCTCACCAAGCCCCAAGGCATTTGCATTAGGTACTCCAAGCACCCCGGCTATCGCGAGGCTTAAGGCAAGTTTACGCAGCATCTGTTTTCCCTCTTGATCCGCAACTTTACTGATTGTCCCAGCAAAACAGGAAGTTGCTTATCCAAAATAAGTATACCAAGTATTATGTATAACCCCTTCAATGGTCAAGCTGAGTAAACACCTGCTCGGCAATCTGTATCGCATTGAGTGCACCGCCCTTGCGCATACTATCTGTAACGGCAAACAGCATTACTCCACAATCATTATCCGGCTCAACTCTCAGCCGCGACACAAACACTTCGTCCTTACCTGCGGCATCGGCTACTGCTGAACATATCTGATCAGCAACACAGCTCACTCCCGGCGCTTGACGCAATAATGATTGTGCCTCATTTATATCAACAGGAAATTGACACTCCGCATGTAAAACGACATTTTGACCATAAAAAAGTGGTAATTGCAGACTACTGACAGCTACCTCTAACTGATCATCACCCAGCACTCGCTGCAATTGCGTGACGATTTGCGTTTCACTGTCTGTAGCACCAGACGCCGCCACCTGCCCAGTTAAAGGCAACAGGTTAAATGCAATCTGCTGACCGAAGAAGCTGGCTTCGGCATCTCGACCATTCAGCAACTTGGCTGTTTCTGATGCCAGAGCTTCAACACCTTTTTTACCCGCTTCGGCCACGGAGCTCAGACTGATGACATTCAGACGCAATAGTTTGAAGCGCTTATGTAATGAGGCCAACACGGCAGATGCCGCCACAACAGCGGGCAGAGGTGAAACATAGTAGCCGCCGCACGCACCTGACTTGATTAGCTCTGGGTTAACCTCGGGAACGACACAGGCGGCGGTTTGTGCAACATCAATCTCCGGGCAAAGATCTATGACACAGACATTTTCATCCAACTCATTGACTGAAAATTGAGTAGGCAAGGCGCCAGGCTGACAATTAAACACCAGTTCAACGCCAGAAAAATCAGCTGTTTCGGCTGAAACCACACGGGTTGCATGACCCGAAAACATCACACTGCGCCCCTTGACCTCACCAGGATCAGTAAGCAACAGACGCGCGACGGGGAAGGCCCGACTTTCAAGAATTTCAAGCAGGTTCTCACCCAACAGGGTAGAGACACCGGTTACCGCAACAACAACTGACATAGACGTACTCATCTCCGGTTAAAACGCACAGCATGACCTATATAACCCGCCATCTGAAACAAAACAGCCCGACAGACCTTGCGGCGCCGGGCTGGATATCATACCTGAAAAGCTTACTGATGCTGCATCAGAATTCTCAGCATACGACGCAACGGCTCGGCCGCCCCCCAAAGCAACTGATCACCGACACTGAAGGCATTCAGGAAGTCCGGACCCATTTTCATCTTACGCAGACGCCCAACGGGCACACTCAAGGTACCAGTCACCTGGGTAGGGCTGAGCTCACGCATGGTCACTTCACGTTCATTCGGCACCACTTTAACCCAGTCATTCGCCGAAGCGATGATGGACTCTACCTCATCCAGGGGTACATTCTGCTTCAGTTTGATGGTAAAGGCCTGGCTATGGCAACGCATAGCACCAATACGAACGCAGGTACCATCGATGGCAATCGGATTATCTGAACGACCCAGAATTTTATTGGTCTCGACAAAACCTTTCCATTCTTCTTTGCTCTGTCCAGCTTCAACAGCCTTATCGATCCAGGGAATCAACGAACCAGCCAAAGGCACACCGAAATTATCGGTTTTAAAGGCATTGCTGCGCATGACCTCGACCACCTTACGGTCAATATCCAGAATAGCAGAAGCCGGATCAGCCAACTCCGCACTAACTGAAGACTTAATCTGCCCCATCTGACTGATTAGCTCACGCATATTCTGTGCGCCAGCGCCAGACGCCGCCTGATAAGTCATGGAGCTGACCCACTCAACCAGGTTTTCGCGAAACAGCCCGCCCAGACCCATTAGCATCAGGGAAACGGTACAGTTACCACCAACATAGGTTTTAATGCCTTTAGCTAGCCCTTGCTCTATGACGTTCTGATTCACCGGATCAAGCACGATGATGCTGTCATCGGCCATACGCAACGTAGAAGCCGCATCTATCCAGTAGCCTTTCCAGCCCGCCGCACGCAGCTTGGCATAGACCTCAGTGGTGTAATCCCCGCCCTGGCAGGAGATGATCGCATCCATCTGCTGCAACTCGGTAATATCATGGGCATCTTTGAGGGTAGGAATAGCTTTGCCGATATCCGGTCCAGGCTTTCCAGCCTGGGATGTGGTGAAGAACACAGGCTCAGCGATATGATCGAAATCCCGCTCTTCCAGCATTCTTTGCATCAGTACTGAACCGACCATACCACGCCAGCCAACAAACCCTACACGTCTCATTCGTGCCCCCAATATCATAAATTAAAAAACAACAGAATAACCGAAGGCGTCAGTTAAAACGCCTCCATTGAACTACCTGATCAGCTCAGCGCGGCCACTACGGCATCACCCATCTCAGAGGTACTTACTCGCGTCATACCTTCTGACATAATATCAGCGGTACGCAACGACTGATCCAGTACCTTACTCACGGCCGCCTCGATTTTATCGGCCGCTGCAGCTGAATCAAGAGAGTAACGTAACATCATAGCGGCTGAGAGAATGGTTGCCAACGGGTTTGCAATGCCCTGACCGGCAATATCCGGTGCAGAACCATGGCAAGGCTCATACATACCCTTGTTGTTGGCATCCAAAGAGGCCGATGGCAGCATGCCTATGGAGCCGGTCAGCATGGCGGCGGCATCCGACAAAATATCGCCGAACATATTACCGGTGACCACCACATCAAACTGCTTAGGTGCGCGCACCAGCTGCATGGCGGCATTATCAACATACATATGGCTGAGCTCTACATCCGGATAGTCGGCCGCCAGCTCGTTCATCACCTCGCGCCAAAGCACAGTCACTTCCAGTACATTGGCTTTATCGACTGAACAGAGCTTTTTATTACGCGCACGAGCGGCTTCAAAGGCTACACGGCCGATGCGGCGTATTTCATTCTCATCATACACATAAGTGTTATAGCCTTCGCGCACGCCATTTTCCTTGGTGCGATAGCCGCGCGGCTGACCAAAATAGATACCGCCGGTCAGTTCACGCACAATCAGAATATCCAGACCTGAAACCACTTCAGGCTTCAGTGTGGACGCATGCGCCAATTGCGGATACAGAATGGCTGGGCGCAGATTACCAAACAGGCCTAACTGAGAACGAATACCCAGCAAGCCCTTTTCAGGACGTATCTGGAAGTCCGGATTGGTATCCCACTGAGGGCCACCGACAGCACCCAGCAAAATAGCATCAGCCTCACGTGCGGCTGCCAGCGTCTCTTCTGGCAAGGGTACGCCGGTGGCATCAATTGCCGCACCACCCACCAGCGCCTCAGTTAACACCAACCCTAAAGAAAGCTGCTCATTAACCTTCTCTAAAACTTTACGAGCTTCAGCAACAATCTCCGGGCCAATACCATCACCGGGCAATATCAATATTTTTTTTGACATATAACAACACCTTGAATCAATTAATTACTTTGTTAAGCGAATAACCAGGGGGCCGATTCACGACGCTTTTTCTCATAGGCGGCGATGGCTTCACCTTGCTCCAGCGTCAGGCCTATATCATCCAGACCGTTCAACAGGCAGTGTTTACGAAACGCATCTATCTCAAAGGGTAACGTATCACCATTGGGCTTGATCACCCGCTGATTTTCCAGATCTATTTCCAACTGATACCCCTCACTGGCTGTCACTTCATCAAACAGCTCATCAACAAGTGATTTATCCAGAATTATCGGTAACAGCCCGTTTTTAAAACTATTATTGAAGAATATATCAGCGTAGCTTGGCGTAATAATGGCACGAATACCAAAATCCTCCAGCGCCCAGGGCGCATGTTCACGACTGGAACCACAGCCAAAATTCTTGCGTGCCAGCAAAATACTGCAGCCCTGATAACGGGGTTTATTTAGCACAAAATCCGGATTCAGCGGACGTTGACTGCAATCCTGATCCGGCTGCCCTTCATCCAGATAGCGTAACTCATCAAACAGGTTCGGGCCGAAACCTGAGCGCTTGATAGATTTAAGAAACTGTTTTGGAATAATCATATCCGTATCGACATTGGCACGATCAAGCGGCGCCACGATACCCTGATGTACAGTAAATTTTTTCATCTTCTTTCTCCTGCTCAGGCGCTCATGAATTCACGGATATCAACAAAATGACCGGCAATCGCCGCCGCCGCAGCCATGGCCGGACTCACCAGATGGGTACGCCCTCCGAAGCCCTGACGGCCTTCAAAGTTACGGTTGGACGTTGATGCGCAATGCTCACCTGCACCCAATTTATCCGGGTTCATCGCCAGACACATAGAACAACCAGGCTCACGCCACTCTAATCCAGCCTCAATAAATACCTGGTCCAAACCCTCTTGTTCAGCCTGCAATTTCACCAGACCGGAACCGGGAACGACCAAGGCCTGCTTCAGAGTTGCCGCCACTTTTTTGCCTTTAACCACCGCCGCCGCTTCTCGCAGATCTTCGATACGCGAATTGGTGCAGGAGCCGATAAACACCCGATCCAATTGAATATCGGTAATTTTTTGATTGGCCTTCAAGCCCATGTAGTGCAAGGCGCGTTCCGTGCCTTCGCGCTTGACTGGATCGCTCATACTGGCTGGATCCGGCACCAAGGCACGCACAGAGGCCACCATCTCTGGTGATGTACCCCAGGTAACCTGTGGCTCAATATCAGCCGCCTGAATTTCAACTATCTGATCAAACACAGCATCCGCATCAGACACCAGATTACGCCAGGCATCAACCGCCATCGGCCAATGCGCGTCTTTGGGTGCAAACGGGCGGCCTTTAATATAATCCACAGTAATGTCATCGACCGCGATCAAACCCACTCGCGCGCCCGCTTCAATGGCCATGTTACAGATAGTCATGCGACCTTCCATGGAAATGCCACGAATCGCCTCACCACCAAACTCTATCGCGTAGCCTGTACCACCCGCTGTGCCGATAACACCAATAATATGCAACACCACATCTTTAGCGGTAACGCCCTGGCCCAAACTGCCATTGACACGCACCAGCATATTTTTCATTTTTTTAGCAATCAGACACTGAGTGGCCAGTACATGCTCAACTTCGGAAGTGCCTATGCCATGCGCCAAGGCTGCAAAAGCACCGTGCGTGGCCGTGTGTGAATCCCCACAGACCACCGTCATGCCGGGCAGAGTAGCGCCCTGCTCTGGCCCGACTACATGCACGATACCCTGTCTCGGATCGTTCATTTTAAATTCGGTAATACCAAAACTGTCACAATTCTCATCCAGGGTTTTCACCTGAATACGTGAGATCGGATCAACAATTGACTCAACACCACCTGAGCGATCAGTTGTCTGGACGTTATGATCTGGTGTTGCCAAATTGGTATCGAGGCGCCAGGGCTTACGCCCAGCCAGACGCAAGCCTTCAAACGCCTGAGGTGAGGTCACCTCATGCAGCAAGTGACGGTCGATATACAACAAGGCGCTACCATCCGTATTTTCACTTACGAGGTGATCATCCCACAATTTGTCATACAGGGTTTTGCCAGTCATAGCGTTAATCTCCGGACAGGTTTTTTTATCTAATAGACAGCATGGTAAAAGAGTCCAACACAATAAACAAATTCATATTTTTTATTCATTCCATTCCAAAAAGGAATACAATGATTTTTTTCAGCCTTGAGTAAGCCACTATGGACACCCACAGCCTGAAGGCTTTTGTTATGGTAGCCGAAGCAGGTTCTTTTTCAGAAGCCGCTGATCGTCTGTTTCTGACCCAGTCGGCCATCAGCAAACGTATCGCCTTGCTGGAACAGCAACTGCACTGTCGCCTGTTTGACCGAATAGGACGGCATATCAGCCTGACTGAAGCCGGCCGGCAACTCCTCCCCAAGGCCCATGAAATTCTCATGGCGCTTAAGGATGCTGAAACACTGGTCAGCAATCTGACCCTACAGGTAGCCGGCCGCCTCTCATTTGCGGCTAGCCATCATATCAGCTTGCACCGCTTGCCTCCGCTACTAAAAGCCTTCACCCGGCAGTTTCCGCTGGTCGAGTTGGACTTACGCTTTGATGAATCTGAAATCGCCTATGAGAGCGTATTAAAAGGTGATATCGAGCTGGCACTGATTACCCTGGCCCCAAAAGCCGATCCGCGCATCTGTAGCGTACAAATCTGGGATGATCGCCTTTTTTATGTAGTATCAGCACAACATCCGCTGGCGGATAAACCCTCCGTCACCCTGGCTGAGTTAAATACGTACAGTGGCCTGTTGCCACGCCCGGATACCTTTACCCATCAACTGGTTCGTCAACAGATGTCAGCCTGGCAATTGGAGCCTAACCTGGGGATGAGTACCAATTATCTGGATACGATCAAAATGATGGTATCCATCGGACTCGGCTGGAGCCTGCTGCCGGAAACCATGATAGACAGCCAGTTAAAACGTCTGGATCTGGAAGCCGAACCGGTTCACCGGCCGCTGGGGTATATCTATCACCGCGACCGCACGCTTTCTAACGCAGCACAGCAGATGGTAGCTCTACTCAGACTGTGTGCTGACACACATTAGCTTGAGATTGATTACTTCATAATACACAGTAGCTGTTTCATAATAGAGGCTGGCTGTATTACTATCACCCTTCAAAACACCGCCAGGCAGATGGAGCCTTTTGTGACAGACGACCTGCAAGCAACGATCCGGCGCTGGCTTGAGCTGTACCCGACCCAAGTGGAAGGTGCAGAGCTACCCGATTGGACTGAGCTGATGCAACAGCTTCAGCAGACCGGCTGGCAACACCTTCCGGAGCAGCACGCGGAACTTCTCGCTGTGATGACACAGGAGTCTGTTGAGTTTACCCGCTTTGCCGGCCACCTGGTCTCTCAGGGCCAACAGAACACCCCCCCTGAACTGGCCAGCTTTTTCACCGATTTTCACCGACACATCAGCCGGCTGTCCGAAGACTGGGTGATCAAACGCTGGCAGTTACCAGAGCAGCTAGGGGCGTTACTGCGCACCCACAGCTTTAACGATGAACAGTTTATGGATCACCCCTGGATGAAGGGGATGCGCAGCCTTCTGGAAGCCTCGGCTACAGAACTGCCATTCAATCAACAAAAAGCGCTGCGTGACTCAAGCCACCTTATCAATGAGCACCAGCAAGCCCTACAACAGTATTCAGCTCATTATGCCCAGATTAACACCCGCGCACTAAACCGCCTGTCAGAGCAGATCGAAGCCAAAAATGAGGTCATCAGCAACCTGAAGACGCTACACCGACTCTGGGTAGAGGCCTATGAGGCCAGCTATGCAGAACAACTGGCAACAGACGACTACCAATTGGCTCATGGACGTATCAGCAACACCTTGATGCGGCTACGGCTGTGGTTTCAAGAACAGCGCAACCAGCAACTGAAACTTTTCGGCATTGCCACGGAAGCTTCACTAAACCTGGCATTTGAGAAGATACATCGACTGAGTAAGCAGCTTCGGTACCTGGAACGCTCACAGGCGGAGTCCAGCGGACTCCGGGATGAATTAGATCAGCTTAAAAACGCTATAGATACCCTGCAAAGAGAACGCCGATGAGCCGCATCAAGCTGGACCCAAAACAGCTGAAAGAAGAAATCATCAGCTTTAATCAGCACCTGATAGACAGCTACCAACTGCTAAAACGTATGCCACCAGTTGAAACTGGACAAACTCCCTTTGAGACAATCTTTCAACTGGACAAAGTACGGCTGAACTATTATCAGCCTGCCATTGTGCAGCCCAACCTGCCTCCCATAGTAATCTGCTATGCCTTGGTTAACCGGCCTTACATGATTGACCTGACACCAGAGCGCTCCATGCTGCAAAAACTATTGCAACGCGGCATAGGCGTCTACCTGGTCGACTGGGGGTATCCTGATGCATCAGACCGGTTTCTGGATCTGGACGACTATATCAATCATTACCTCGACCAGTGTATCGACGCAGCCAGCCAACATGCAGGCCAAGAGCGCATCAATCTGATGGGGATCTGCCAGGGCGGCACGTTTAGCCTCTGCTACACAGCTTTGCATCCACACAAGATTGCACGGTTAATAACCCTGGTAACCCCGGTTGATTTTGCTACCGACGACTTCACCCTGAGCAAACTGGCTCGACATGTGGATGCTGACCTGGCCGTAAGCACCTACGGCAATATTCCCGGCGCCCTGCTGAATGAAACTTACAATTCACTCATGCCGATGCGCCTGGGGCTGCAAAAAAACCTGGACCTGCCCGTCACACTCAGTGACGAGGCCAGTGCACGCGCGTTTTTAAGTATGGAAAAATGGATTTACGACAGCCCGGACCAGGCAGGCACAGCCTTCAGTGAATTCATCAAGGATTTTTTTCAACAGAACAAGCTAATCAATAACAATCTTAAGATTGGCGGACAACCCGTTGATTTAAATCGAATCATACAACCACTACTGAATATTTATGCCACTCATGATCACCTGGTACCACCGTCATCATCAAAAGCGCTCAAGGGCAAAACCAACAGTCAGCTATACCGGGAAAAAGAGATAAAAACCGGCCACATAGGCCTGTTTGTCAGTGGTAAGACTGGCAGCCAGTTGATAGACGCTATCAGCAACTGGCTGCAATCAGATCTGGATGATGAGCAAACTTAACGACGTTTAGGCTCATCTCGTCGACTCGTCGCACTACGGGACTTTTCCGCTTCTGTCGCTGTTATATCTGGTTTTTTCGGAGCTTGCATCGGTGAACCATCGGGATTAACGCCCGGGCTGAACATTTTCCACATGGCCAGATTCTGGTCAGCAATTCGGTTCATCATCGTCAGCGGATTAGCCGCCCCTATCATATTCTGCATCTGGTCACGAATCAGATCCTGATGCTCCAGAAAAGCACCGATGCTTTGCTCCAGATACTGGCTCATCATCCCCTGCATACTATCACCGTAGAAACGAATCAATTGCTGCAGCACCTGATTCGTCAACAGCGTGCCATGCCCTTCGGCTTCCTGCTCGCTGATAATTTGCATCAAAATATTTCGGGTCAGATCCTGACCTGACTTGGAGTCCAACACCTGGAAAGGCTCCGTGTTGAGCACTAACTCTTTAACATCCTCCAAAGTCACGTAACAACTACGCGACGTGTCATACAAGCGACGGTTAGTATACTTTCTTAAAATACGCACGCCATTGGTCTTCTGTTTTGTGCTCATTAATCTATTATTCCTCAGATCCATCTTTATTAGTAGAACGTGTATATTGATTCATTAAGCTGAACATCAACTTTTGGAACCCTTCAACCGTTCCCATACCAGAAGTCATGAACGGCTTGAACAGCGTGACTGGGTCATAGCCCTCGACACCCTGTTGCATACGTTCGCGAATGGTGCCGATCATCTCTTCATGAAGAGAAGACACATCCGGTAGCCCGAGACTTTCTCGGAGTTCCTGCGGTGTCATTTCAACATCAATACTGAACTTCATGGCTAACCTCTATGGATGATTGGCAGGTATTGTCTGTCCCTAGGATATAACAACTGCCTAATGCTAATCCAGCCGCTTGACCTTCTCAGGAAATATCCACCACAGTGCTATGGCCACGGCCAGCAAACTAATCAGCGCTGCCGCCAGAAAAGTGCCCTGACCACCCCACGCATCCCAGAAAACACCGGATAGCATTGCCCCTGAGGCTCCACCCGCCCCAAAACCGGCACTGGCAAACAACGCCTGCCCTCGCCCCTGCGTTGCAGGACTGAAATAATGATAGACCAGCGCGATACCAACCGCATGCAAACTACCAAAACTAGCAGCATGCAGCAGTTGCGCGAACAACAGCAATACAAGCTGATCAGGGTAAAGTGCAATCAATAACCAGCGTAGCGAACAGAGCAACAAGCTTAACAGCATAATGTGCCGCAGGGTAAAGCGTTGAAAAAGCCGCGGTATCAACATGAACAGCAAAACCTCGGCAATCACCCCCACAGCCCATAGCTGACCAATTCGGCTACGACTGTATCCCAGATCCTGCAACATAACACTATAGAAGGTGTAGTAAGGGCCATGACTGAACTGCACCAGGAAAAAAATCAGCAAGAACACCAACACCTGAGGTGTTTTGACAATATTCCACAAACTACGTTGATCCTGTTGACGGGCGGATTGCTCCAGCGGCGCCGGAATCAGCAAAGTATTGAACCAGATAAGCATCATCAGCAGCAGTGCGACCAACGGTAACCAGCGAATACTCACCAGATCCAGTAATGCTCCCGTGCCAACAACCGCCATAATGAAACCGACAGATCCCCACAAACGTATCTGACTGTAACGATCACGAGATTCGCCAAGATGCTGCAATGTCAGCACTTCAAATTGTGGCAGCACAGCATTCCAGAAAAAACTAAACGACAACATGACCACACCAATACCCAAAGCAGAGGTCTGCCAGAAAATAGCGATGAAAATCACCCAGGTTAAAAATGCTCCATAACGCACTACACGGATTCGCTGACCGGTTTTATCAGCGATCCAGCCCCAAATATTCGGTGCGACAACGCGGGAAAGATGCAACATGGCCATCAGCAGCCCAATAGTCTGAGCAGTCAGCCCAAAGGATTGCAGATAGAGACTCCAGTAGGGTACCAGCGTACCCAGCAGCGCAAAATAAAACAGGTAAAACCCGGACAGCCGGGCATAGGGAAATGACTTGCTCATGCATGTTTTCCCGAGCAATGTGAGCTAACACCCTTAATAATTGATAACATAAAAAACATTAAAAAATATTAAACCATACAAAACAATATCTTAACAAACAAAAAACTAAATTTATTCCTCACATTCTATTATCTTTAACCCGAGGCAACTTGCAGTTTGGGCGCTGATTTGCCACGCTAAAATAGCAACTCTCTAAGATGAGGATAATACAGCACTTCTGAGCGTGATCGGAGATCACACCAAAAAAAGCAAAAGAGGAACAAATGATGACCCTGAAAAAAATACTGAGTACCGCTGTTGCGGGTGTATTAATGACCGGCATGGTGGGTTTCAGTACCGCAGCTGAAGCCGCCAACTGGCGCTATGCTCACGAAGAGTTCGAAGGTGATGTGCAGGATGTCTTTGCATACAAGTTCAAGGAATATATAGAAGAGAATTCCGATAATACCGTTCAGGTTTTCCGTTTTGGTGAACTGGGTGAATCGGATGACATCATGGAACAGACTCAGATGGGCATACTGCAGTTCGTCAATCAGTCTCCTGGGTTCACTGGCTCTTTGATCCCTGAAGCACAAATCTTCTTTATCCCTTACCTCTTGCCTGTCAATGATGAAGATATTGTCGACTTCTTCCGTACCAGCACAGCAATTAACGAGATGTTCCCTGAACTCTATGCAGAGCAGGGCCTGGAATTGCTGAAGATGTATCCGGAAGGTGAAATGGTGATCACCGCTGACACCCCCGTCCGCACACCTGAAGACTTCCGCGGCAAGAATATCCGCACCATGACCAACCCACTGTTGTCCGAGACTTATCGTGCTTTCGGTGCAACACCGACGCCACTGCCTTGGGGTGAAGTCTATGGTGGCCTGCAAACCAACATTATCCAGGGTCAGGAAAACCCGATTTTCTGGATCCAGTCCGGTGGACTGTATGAAGTGTCTCCTAACCTGATCTTTACCGGTCATGGTCAGTTCACTACAGCGCTGATGGCCAACCAGGACTTCTTCAATGGTTTATCTGCTGATGATCAACAACTGGTCCGCGATGCCTCTGAGCATGCCTTTGATTACATCACTGAATACGTACCAGGCCTGAGTGAGGAGATGCTGGAGAAAATTCTGGAAGCGAGCTCTGATGTTACGGTAACCCGTCTGACAGATGAAGAGCGCCAGGCCTTTATCGACACAGCCCCTCGTGTTGAAGAACGCTTCATCGAAATGACCGGTGAGCGCGGACAGGCACTACTGGAGCAATTCAAAGCGGATCTTGAGACTTATACAGCTCAATAATCCGACTTCATGTGAATTGGAGCAGAGGGAGTTACTCATCCCTCTGCTCCCTTTATCTCAGGCAGCCAGCCTGATCACGGCAAGAGGATACCCACATGAAGGAAGACCTTCCTGATAGCCACACCTCCGGCCTACCCGGCTTTCTTGGTGTTATCGATTCAGGCATCAGTCGTGTAGAAGCTATTATTCTGGCGGTTGGTGTATTGTTGATGGCACTGAACACGGTTGCCAATGTTGTCGGACGCGTTGTAATTGGCGAAAGCCTGTTTTTTTCCGAAGAAGTAAACCGTATTCTGATTGTAATGATTACCTTTGCCGGTATCGGCTATGCCGCCCGGCACGGTCGACATATTCGCATGTCTGCTCTTTATGATGCTCTGCCTACCTCGGCCCGACGAATCCTGATGATTATCATCTCCTTTGTAACATCCGCCGTCATGTTCTTTCTGTGTTACTACTCTGTTACCTACATCGAAAGCATCTACAGCACCGGACGGGTATTACCCACCATGGGCATCCCCCTCTACCTGATGTATGTATGGGTACCCGTTGGCTTTACCATCACCGGGATCCAATACTTCCTGACCGGTATTAAGAATATTTTTTCTCGTGATGTCTACCTGTCCACGCATGTCGTCGATGGCTATGAAGAGACTGAAACTGAAGTATAAACAGCATACAGAAGGATAAGGTTATGATTACTTATATGCTGGCAACAATGATCATTCTGTTGCTGTTGGGCTTCCCGATGATGATCCCGCTGATTATGGCGGCTCTGGTCGGTTTTTATATGACGTTTGATGGCTTCGGCCAGATGAACATCATGATTCAACAGATGATGGGAGGGATTCGTCCTACCGCATTAATTGCTGTGCCTATGTTTATTCTTGCCGCTGATATCATGACCCGAGGGCAATCAGCAAATCGACTAATCAACATGGTCATGGCCTTTATTGGGCATATCAAAGGGGGTCTTGCCGTCAGTACAGCCGCCTCCTGCACTCTATTTGGAGCCGTTTCAGGCTCAACACAGGCAACGGTAGTTGCGGTGGGCTCTCCTTTGCGTCCAAAGCTGCTTAAGGCCGGTTATAAGGACTCCTTTACCCTGGCTCTGATCATCAACTCCAGTGATATCGCCTTTTTGATTCCCCCGAGTATCGGCATGATCATTTATGGGGTTATTTCCGGCACCTCAATCGGCGAGCTGTTTATCGCCGGTGTTGGGCCCGGTCTGCTGATTCTGGCCATGTTTTCGGCTTACTGTATCGCTTACGCTTATATACACAAGGTACCAACTGAACCCAAATGCACCTGGAAAGAACGCTTGATATCTATCCAGGAAGCTCTGTGGCCGCTAGGCTTTCCGGTCATCATCGTCGGCGGTATCTATGGTGGTATTTTCAGTCCGACCGAGGCGGCAGCAGCCTGCGTGCTCTATGCCGTAGTGCTTGAATTTATTGTATTCAGATCATTGAAAGCAATGGACATCTACAAGATTGCCAAATCCACTGGCCTGATTACGGCTGTGGTGTTCATTCTGGTGGCTGTAGGCAACGGTTTTTCCTGGATCATCTCCTTTGCGCAAATTCCTCAGGCCATCCTGGGCGGCCTAGGCATTAATGAAGCCGGTCCGATTGGCGTGCTCTTCGCCATCGCCATCGCCTTCTTTATTGCCTGCATGTTCGTTGACCCGATTGTGGTCATCCTGGTGCTGACACCAATCTTTGCACCCGCCATAGCTTCAACTGGCCTTGACCCGGTACTGGTCGGTGTACTGATCACACTGATGGTGGCCATAGGCTCAGCCACACCGCCGTTTGGTTGTGACATATTCACCGCCATCGCCATTTTCAAGCGACCTTACTGGGAGGTTATTCGTGGCACTCCACCCTTTATATTCATGTTGGTATTGGCATCGATACTGATTATTTACTTTCCGCAGATTGCTCTCTTCCTGCGCGATCTTGCCTTTAGATAACCAAGGAGGCCATTGTGTTTGAGAGAATACTGGTAGCCGTAGATGGCTCAGAAGGTGCGCTGAATGCACTGGATAAAGCTGTCGAAATACAGAAAATCACCGATGCAGAAATCTATCTGCTGTGTGTATACAAACACCACAGTCTGTTTGAGGCATCCCTGTCAATGGTTCGACCAGACCAGGTACAAATTCCAGATGAAGCATTGAAGGAGTTTGCTACCGAGGTGGCGAATCATGCCAAGCAGCACGCCAAGGATAAGGGTGCCACCAAAGTGCGGGCGTTCGTCAAAGGCGGACGCCCATCAAAAACCATTGTCAAATTCGCCAAAGAAAAAGGTGTTGACCTGATCGTGGTTGGAACACGCGGCACTAATGGGGATATAGAAGGCTATCTGATGGGCAGTGTGTCTGAACGGGTCGCCAGCCGGGCCAAGTGCCCAACGCTGGTAGTATAGCCCCGTTCAGGCTTGCCTGAGGGTTAACCTCAGGCGCTTCTGGCCAGAAGGTTCGCTGGAGCATCAGCCAGTGAACCTTTTTTTTTATCCCAGTGAACCAGGCTAGGCTCGGTACTCGCTGGGGTAAACAGATGGCCCACATCCGGCACGGCATAGCACAGATCCCCACGCATGGGCTGCCAGCTGTTGTATTGCGCATGGCTGATGCCCACTTCCCAAGGTTCAGGACTACTCCAGCCATCCGCTTGCAACTCTACCCGCACTTCCGCACCAATAAGGCTAACCGCATTCACCTTGAGTGGCAAATGGGCATGAGAAGCCGGCTCAGTCTGCAGACGTACCTCATGAGGACGCAGATAAAACTGCGCTTCAGGTAGATCAGCTACCGCTGTTGGCAGGTCAATCCAGGCCGCACCCTGCTGCATACGTGCGGACTTGATACGTCCTTCCAGTATATTAATGTGCCCCAAAAAACCCAGCACAAAGCGACTATCCGGCTGAGCATAAAGCTGTTGTGGTGAATCCACCTGCTCAATACGACCAGCACTCATCACGACCACTTTGTCAGACAGCTCCAGCGCTTCCTCCTGATCGTGGGTAACAAACACACTGGTGAAATGCAGCTCGTCATGCAGGTTGCGCAACCAGCGACGCAGGTCCTTGCGTACCTTTGCATCCAAGGCACCAAACGGCTCATCCAATAACAGCACCTGAGGTTGCATAGCCAGCGCTCTGGCCAGTGCCACGCGCTGTTTCTGTCCACCCGACAACTGCGCCGGATAACGCGATGCGAGATGCCCCAGTTGCACCATTTCCAGCAGATCAGCTACACGCTTGTTGATCTCAACTGCACCAGGACGACGCGCTTTAGGCATCACTTCCAGACCAAACGCAATATTCTGAGCCACCGTCATATGACGAAACAGCGCATAGTGTTGAAACACAAAACCAACGCGACGATCACGCACATGCACACGGGTTACGTCATCGCCATGAAAATAGATATTACCGCTATCGGCGGTTTCCAGACCCGCTATAATCCGTAACAAGGTCGTTTTGCCCGAGCCTGAGGGCCCTAGCAAACCGATTAATTCACCATCTGGAATCTCCAGAGACAGGGGTTCCAACGCCTGAAATTTACCAAAGCGCTTGCTGATATTATCAACCCGGATACTCATGCTTCCACCTCACTCAGCAATGCTCTCTGACGCACTTGACGCCACTCAACAAAGGATTTTATAACCAGGGTCAACAGGGCAATACCGGCTAACAGAGACGCACTGGTAAACGCACCCACGGCGTTATAATCCTGGTACAACAGTTCTACATGCAGGGGAAGTGTATTGGTTTCCCCACGAATATTGCCGGACACCACAGACACGGCGCCAAACTCACCTACAGCACGTGCGTTGGTCAACACCACACCGTAAATCAATGCCCATTGGATATTTGGCAAGGTCACACGACGAAACAACTGCCAACCGGATGCACCCAGTGTCACACCCGCCTCTTCTTCTTCACGACCCTGTTGCTGCATCAGTGGAATCAGCTCTCTGGCAACAAAAGGACAGGTCACAAACACGGTGACCATCAGAATTCCCGGCCAGGAAAACATTAGCTGAATGTCTTTATCCATCAACCAGCTACCCAACCAGCCATTGGAACCGTACAACAGCAGGTACAGCAAACCTGCGACCACCGGTGATACCGCAAACGGAATATCGATCAGCGTGATCAGCAGCTTGCGCCCCGGGAAATCAAACCGAGTCACTAACCAGGCCAGAAACACCCCGAATACCAGATTGATCGGTACGGTCAATGCAGCAACAAACAGAGTTAAGCCAATGGCTCTCAGGGTATAATAGTCAGTCAGGTTGGCAACATAGGTTTCTAAACCGCCGGAAAATGCCTGAGCAAAAATAGCCACCAGCGGAATCACCAGTAACAAAGCCACTAAACTAAGTGCCAGCAGGATCAACGACCATTTGACCCAGGGGTGATCACCGACTCGCAAATGTGTTGCTGTACGCATATAGCTATCGCCCGTGTATACGGCGCAGATAGTGCGCCTGCCAGATATTAATCATAAACAACAGGATTAATGACGCCAGCAACACCACAGACGCTATCGCGCTGGCCGCCGCATAATCAAACTCCTGCAGACGAATAAAGATCATCAAACTGGTAATTTCGCTGACATAAGGCATGTTTCCGGCGATAAAGATCACCGCCCCAAACTCACCCAGGCTACGTGTAAACGACAGCGCAATACCTGTCATTAAAGCGGGCCAAAGCGTTGGAAACACCACCCGACGAAACACCGTTAAATCAGAGCCACCAATGGTAATACCTGCCTCTTCATCCTCTGGAGCCAGATCTTCCAGCACAGGCTGAACCGTGCGCACCACAAATGGCAAGCTGGTAAACGACATGGCGACTATGATACCCAGCGGGGTATAAGCTACTTTGATACCCGCTTCAGCCAGAATCGAGCCATACCAGCCATTTTCAGCAAACAAGGCTGATAAGGTGATACCGGCAACAGCAGTAGGTAATGCGAAAGGAAGATCCATTAACGCATCAACGATTCGCTTGCCCGGAAATTCATAACGCACCAGTACCCAGGCCAACAGCAGACCGACAACACCATTAAACAATGAGGCAATGGATGCCGCCCAAAGAGTTACCTTGTAAGACGCCACGACCCGTGGATCACTAATCACGGCCCAGTACTCTTGCCAGGACATACCCGCCGTTTGCACCAGTAGTCCGGTAATGGGTAACAGCAATACCAAACTGATAAACAGTAATGAAATACCCATACTCAGCGCGAACCCCGGTAAGATGCGCTTACCGGGAGTCAAAGAGATAAAAGGTGTAGTGGCCGTAGACATCGTCCGTTAGTCCTTAGTCAACTCAGCGACGCTGTAACTGATCCAGTTTGCCACCATTGGCAAAATGTTCTGTCATGGCATTTTCCCAACTACCGGCAATTTGCTCGATGGTCAGCAATTCCAGTTCAGGAAAACTATCAGCAAACTCAGCCTGAACAACTTCATTGTGCACCCGATAGTTAAAGCCAGCTAACAAGCGCTGTGAGTCTTCAGAGTAGAGTTCTTCCAGGTAGGCACGTGCCAACTCGGTATTACCATTACGCTCAGCATGTTGCTCAACCACGGCTACTGGAAACTCAGCCATAAAGCTGACTTTAGGCACGATTACTTCAAATTCCTGCTCTGGATATTCCGCCAGAATGTTATTCACTTCAGATTCGAAGGTCAGCAATGCATCGCCCAGGCCCCGCTCAACAAAAGTAGTGGTTGCTCCACGGCCACCGGTATCAAATACCGCCACACGGCTGAGAAAGGTTTTTACAAATTCATCGATTTTGGCCTGATCATCGCCAAACTCCTGCTGTGCATAACCATAAGCCGCCAAGTAGGTATAGCGACCGTTACCAGAGGTTTTGGGATTCGGGAATACCGTGCTGACATCCTCACGCGCAAGATCATCCCAATTACTAATACCCTTGGGATTACCTTTACGTACTAAATACGCCATGGTTGAGTAATAAGGAGAGCTGGCATTCGGTAACTGACTGCGCCAATCAGCCGGTAGCAGGTTGCCACGCTCATGCAGAATATCGACATCTGTGACCTGATTAAACGTCACAACATCGGCACGCAGCCCCTGAATAATGGCCTGCGCCTGACGTGAAGAACCACCATGCGATTGACGAATTTCAATGGTGTTTCCAGTTTTAGCTTCCCAGTATTGAGCAAAGTGCTCGTTATAACTGGTAAACAACTCCCGGGCAATATCGTAAGAAGAGTTCAGCAATGAATCATCAGTTGCTTGAACCTGACCTGCAGCCAGGCCAAGGGCCAAGGCTGCAGCAAGAGTCTTTACGTTTTTTACCAGCTTCATATCATCTCCACCTATTCTACAAACGCATAAAAAGCATTTATCTATGGGAGAAGAGATTATATTAAGACAATGGTTATAACAATGATTTTATTTATAATATTTAGATATAAGGAATTACACCTTGTATCTATCTGCCCAGACAACCTTAACGAGGCTGTAGAATAGCACTGGTGATATCAATCACATCCAGTATTGTACCCTGGCCCTGCACTACCCGAACGATCTTATCTCCCAGCAGCAGCAACTCGGTTTCCTCCTGTTGAGGTTGTAGCTGGCGGCTGTAATCATTAGGCAAACGCAACCCCTGCCGATAAATATCTACGGGCATCACTTCGCCTCTGGCGAGCTTTTTCTGCCAGCCTGGAGGTAAACTGCCGCCACGATCAAGTTTCTGCTGCAACCCAGGTGGCAAAGTACGCTGGTTATAGGCCTGACGCGTATCAGGTGCTGATAGGCCGAAATACTCTTCCAGCACCCGGATTACCAACCCTTCTGTCTCATTGGATGTCAAGGCCGGTAGCATGGCCTCATTATCATTACCACGATTTTGTGAGCCCCGTGAATTGGACTCGCGTGACGACTGCTCCCTCGCCTCACCTGACCGGCCACGCTCCTGCCCTGCCGGTGTAAAATCCGGTGGTGAAGCCCATACAGGCAGAGCCACACCTGCCAAAAGCAGTATCAGTAATTTTTTCATCCTAGACCTCCAAGCCGAATTATCACTTGAGTATAGTGAGGACGACTGAAGGTAAGCTGAATCGATAAGCCTTAGCTGTGCGCTTTGACTCGCGCCCACTCGGGAGGGCGATGATAACGTCCCACGACTGAACACAGCGTCAGAAATGCCAGTAATGAATATATCAGGCTGGTCATATCCACCACCATTACGGCCAGCAGCAACACCAGTGCATCACCAGCCAGCGTTGTTTTGCTAGCATGGATACCCAGGCGTCGCTCCAGATAAAGCGCAAGAATATTCAGACCACCAAGTGACGCATTATGACGAAACAAAAGAATCAGACCAAAGCCGACCAGCATCCCGCCCAGAAGCGCAGAGAACAGCGGATCTATATCAATATGAATAAATAGTCGCATCAGCTCGGAAAGCCCGGCAAGCATGGAGATACTGAAAAACGTTCTGATAGTGAAGTCTTTACCCAGAACATTCCAGGCAAGTAGATAAAATGGCAGGTTGAGCAAGAAAAACAACTGACCAAAGGAAAGCGGTGTCAGCTGCGTAAGGATCATGCCGATCCCAGCCGTACCACTGATAAGCAGATTGGCAGCATTCAGCAGATGTACGCCCAGTGCAACGAGCAAACAGCCCTCAAACAAGGAGAGCCAGCGGTGAGTGGTACTCATGATACAACCTCTTTTGTGTACTGACTTGTGGTCAATAACGGTTCAAGTACCCGGCTTCTTGTGAAAGCCCTGAGTACAGATTCTTAGGGTAGTAAGAATCAAGCACGAATCATACCAGAGACACTAAATTTGAAAAGATTTTATTTTCATAGGGTTAGAGTTTTAAACTATCCAAGAAGTGCACCAAATACAGGCGAAGCGCACTAAAAACTCGCAGCACCAGGGGTCAACAGAGATTGCATATAGGCTGGCAAGGCAAAAGCCGCCCGATGTAATGCCGGTGTATAGTAACGGCAGGTCAGACCCGCACGCTGATAACGCTCAACCAGAACAGTTTCCTCTACCCAGCGTTTAGCGACATCGTCACAGCCCCAGGCCAGTGCCATGTTACCGCCGACATAAGTAGGTACAGACACAGTATAAAAGCTCTGATCGGTAAAATAAGGTCCCAGGCGCTGACGGGTTGTCAGCAGTTCGTCTGGTTGCATAAATACAACGCCGTTCTGAGCCACAAAAATGCCACCGGGTTTCAGCAAGCGCTTGCAGCCGGCATAGAACTCACTGGAAAACAACACCTCACCAGGGCCCACCGGATCAGTGCAGTCGGAAATAATTACATCAAAAGGCGCTGGTGTAGCGGCATTAACATAAGCCACACCATCGGCAATGACTATTTCGGCACGTGGATCATCAAACGCTCCCGCTGAATGCCCAGGCAAGTATTGACGACATAGATCTATCACTGCTTGGTCTATCTCAACCTGCACCACCTGCTCAACCTGCGGATGTTTGAGTACTTCGCGCAAAATACCGCCATCACCGCCACCGATAATCAATACCCGCGCGGTCTGTCCATGCGCGAGCACAGGAACATGCACCATCATTTCATGATAGATGAACTCATCACGCTCGGTGGTCTGCACTATGCCGTCAAGGGCCATTACCCGACCAAAAAAACGATTTTGAAAAATAATCAGGTGTTGATGCTCAGTCTGCTGTTCAAACAAACACGCATCAATACTTAAGGTCTGGCCATAGCCATCACTTAGGGTTTCAGTAAAGGATTTCATGGGGTAACGGTGGTATCCAATGGCATGCGGCCACGAATAAACTCTTTGACGTCCACTTGAATCGGGGTAAAGAAACGCTCTAGCACCGGTAGAGTCTTAGCTGGCTCAGCATCACCACACATAAACACATCAAAAGCCGCAAATTGCCGCTCAGGCCAGGTATGTACACTGATATGCGACTCAGCCAGCACTGCCACACCGGAAATTCCGCCATTAGGCGTGAAGTGATGCAGATGAATGTGCAACAGTGTTGCCCCCGCCGCTTCGACAGCTTCCCTCAAAGCTTCTTCCATATGATCCAGGCTATCAAGTTGCTGCGCACCAAACAGATCAATGATCAGGTGGTTACCGGCAAACTCATAATCATCACGACGAATAAAAAAGTCTTTACGATCACGACTGGTTACAGCCGAACCTACAGGCCAGCTACGCTGCTGCGACAGCGTGTTGAAATACTTCTGTGTGTCATTAATGTCTTTAATGCTCATAGGCCTACTTTAGTGTCAACAGACTCGTTCTAACATCGGCATTCTGACCACGATGCCGCAGCAAGTGATCCAGCAGGGTAATTGCCATCATAGCTTCGGCAATCGGCGTTGCCCGAATACCAACACAGGGATCATGCCGCCCTTTGGTAACCACCTCAACGGCTTCACCACGGTTATTGATGCTACGTCCAGGCAAACGCATACTGGATGTTGGCTTCAAGGCAATATGGGCAACAATATCCTGCCCAGTCGAGATGCCTCCAAGGATACCACCTGCGTGGTTAGAGAGAAAACCTTCTGGAGTCATTTCATCCCGATGCTCAGTACCCTTTTGATTAACAACGGAAAATCCATCACCTATTTCAACACCTTTAACCGCATTGATACTCATCAGCGCATGCGCCAATTCCGCATCCAGACGGTCAAAGACCGGTTCGCCAAGCCCTACAGGCACACCCGACGCTACAACCGAAATTTTAGCACCGACAGAGTTACCCTCCTTGCGCAGGGCATCCATATACTCAGCCATGGCTTCGGCAGCCTCCGCGTCGGGTGAGAAAAATGGATTGTTGTTCACTTCATCCCAACTGAAACGCGCCGGATCAATACACACCGGCCCTAGTTGAGACAGGTAGCCTCTGATCGTGACGCCAAGCTGTGCCAATACCTGCTTGGCAATCGAGCCAGCCGCAACGCGCATAGCGGTTTCACGTGCAGACGAGCGACCACCACCACGGTAGTCACGAAAGCCGTATTTATGATCATAGACATAATCCGCATGAGCCGGACGATAGCTATCTTTTATATCGGAATAATCTTTGGAGCGCTGATCGGTATTTTCAATCAACAACCCAATAGGCGTACCCGTGGTTCGCCCTTCAAACACACCAGAAAGTATACGCACCTGATCCGCCTCTCGGCGCTGCGTGGTATGGCGAGACGTCCCAGGCTTACGGCGATCCAGATCCAGCTGCAGATCAGCTTCCGTCAGCGGAATACCCGGCGGACAACCATCTACAATGGCAGCCAGAGCGGGTCCATGGCTTTCGCCACAGCTAGTCAGAGTAAAAAGCTTTCCGATGGTATTACCGGACATGTTGTATATCCTGTTGTCATAAACCAAGTTAAACGCTTTGCATTCACATGCAAGCAGCCGACAATCTTAATGGATTAAGAGGAAGGCTAACAGCGCTACTGCAAAAAATTGATGACCACAACAGAGTTTAGCAGCCGCTTTCTGTGATCGCTGTTAACTAAACAGTCACTTGACTAGTTTGGCATCGAGCAACAACTGACGCATATTTTTCGCCGCTTGTTCACTACCCGTATCGCGCTGCCATTCAATGTATTTAGAGCAAAACGCAGCGACTTCAGCCACACCGGTTAAGGCTTTTAAATCATCGGCCGCTTGCACGCCGAAGCCGACTGCTAAGGGTAGATCGGTGAAGCGTCGAATGCGCTCAATATAAGCTTTGAAACTGTCGCCCCATTGCGTTTGTTTGCCGGTAACGCCCATGCGTGAAACTACATACAGCATACCGCGTGCAGACGCAGCAATACGCTCAAGGCGTTCATCTGACGTGTTCGGTGTCACCATTAAGATGGGTGCTATACCAAGCTCATCGAGCAAAGGAATATACGGCTCAAACTGCTCGACCGGCATATCGGGAATGATCAAGCCTTTGATGCCAGCGGCGGCCGCATCGGTAAATAGCTGCTCGAGTCCATAGCGATACAATGGATTCAGGTAACTCATCAGCACAAAGCTGGTGTTTGGATGCTTGGCCGATACAGTTTTAGCCAAGGCCAGCGTTGCCCTTACTGACCCCCCTTGTTGTAGCGCTGCATAACAGGCGTTTACCAGGGTGTGGCCATCGGCTACCGGGTCACTGAATGGCACTTGCAGCTCGATAAGGTTAACCCCCGCCGCTACCAGGCCATCAATCGCTTGTTCATTTTCGGTTAAATTTGGAAACCCCACCACTGCGTGAGACATAACTTGTAAAGGGTCGTGTTGTTTTGGAAACATTATTTGTTCTCTTGTGTGGCCGCAAATAAGGCTTTGGCACGATCTGATTCGCGTTGCAGGAACTCAGACCATTCGGGTTGCGGAAAGGCGCGCGCTATATTGAAGATATCTTTATCGCCCCGACCACTCAGGTTAATGACCAGATGCTGATCTGGGCGCATGGTTTTGGCACGCTTGAACCCACCGGCTAAACCATGCGATGACTCCAAGGCAGGAATAATACCCTCGGTTTTCATTAACAGACTAAATGCTTCGGTGACTTCGGTATCGGTCGCGCTTTCAGGTGTCACTCGTCCCGTTTGGGACAGATGTGCCAAAATGGGAGAAACACCTACGTAATCAAGACCGGCGGCAATAGAGTGGGTATCGCCCAGTTGACCATCTTCATTTTGCAGAAACAGCGTTTTGTACCCCTGAGCAATACCCGGCTCGGCCGTATTCGGCAACAGACGAATCGAGTGTTCTCCCGCTTTAAAGCCAACACCACCCGCCTCTACTCCCACCAGAGCCACGTCCAGGTCGTCTATAAAGGCAGCAAATGCGCCCAGGGCGTTAGAACCACCACCCACACAGGCGACCACTTCATCCGGTAATCGACCTATTTGCGCCAGCGCCTGTTGTTTGATTTCTTGCGAGATCACGCTCTGAAAATAGCACACCAACTCTGGAAAAGGCGCAGGACCACAAGCGGTGCCTAACACATAATGCGTGGTCTCTACTGAGGCCGCCCAGTCACGCAACGCTTCGTCGAGTGCTTCTTTCAAGGTGCGCGCACCAGTTTCAACACCCACGACTTCGGCACCCAGCTGGCGCATCCAGAAGACATTGGAGTATTGGCGCTCGATATCATCAGCGCCCATATAAATCGTCGCTTGCAAGCCTAAACGAGCCGCCATGATGGCCGTTGCCAAGCCATGCTGTCCGGCTCCTGTTTCGGCAATCACACGCTTTTTGCCCATGCGCTGAACCAAAATACCCTGACCCAGCACATTGTTAACCTTGTGGGCGCCGGAATGGTTTAAGTCTTCCCGCTTCAACCAGATTTGGGCACCACCGAGCTCTTTGGATAATCGACGCAAGGGTGTTAATGGCGTTGGCCGCCCGCTGAATTCTTGAGTGAGGGTTAAATATTCTTGCCAAAAGTTGGGATCATCGCGCAACTCGTTGAACATAGTTTCCAGCTCAACCAAAGCTGGCAATAGAATTTCGGGCACATAGCGGCCACCAAATTCACCAAAATAGCCATTCTCACTGCGTATCATCGTAGACTCATCAAGGAATTAGGGGGATTGTTAGTAGTCAGCTAGCCAATAAAAAACTAAACTGTTAAGTAAATTTGCACATCGTACCGGGTGATTGCAAGCAAAATTTATAATCACTGTGCATCAAACTAATCTGATCCAATAGTCTGAATGATTTAATGACCCAAACACCATGACAGAGTTTACCCCACCGACTGATGATCAAGAGGACCTGGATTTCGCCAAGTTAATGAAGGGGGTTACACCTCTGGAAAAAACACGCGCAGATCTGGGGCCCAAAACCACTCACAGTGATGTATCTGTAGCTTACCGGCGGTTGATGGCAGCGCGTGAGCCTGAGCAGTTTATCGATGGTCTGTCAGCCGAGGCCTCTGAATTGGTCGAATCAGAAGATGATCTGCTGTTCGCCATACCCGGAGTTCAGATAGGTCGGCTGAAACGCTTGCGTCAAGGTCATATACCCTGGGAACAGGGACTGGACTTGCATGGCTTTACTGTTGATCAGGCACGCGACGAAGTCAGCCGTTTTATCCGTGATGCCGCCAGGGACAATGCGCGCTGTGTGCTAATTGTGCATGGCAAGGCGTTTACCCAACCTGGCCAGCCCGCGACACTGAAATCCTGTGTCAATGACTGGCTGCGGCAGATGCCCAATGTAGTGGCATTTTGTTCAGCTCAGCCTAAAGAAGGCGGTACCGGCGCTGTGTATGTCCTGCTGAAGGCACGACCAGTCTGATTCAGCTGTACCTGTCTTCAGCTCGAAAATCATCGTAGCTGCGCGCTTCCAACTGATCCAGTTGCTTGGCCGCAATACGCCAACCTAGATCAATTAGCTCCGCTGCCCGGTGAAACTCGTGAAACCCGGCGAGTGATTTAGGAATGTGCACGACCATATCAGGCGGATAACCCGCTACCTTGTAACGGCTCAGGGCGGCCAGCATCACTTCCATAGAGCTCATAACCACACCCATGCGACTAAGCGTTCGCGCACTTCGGTCTGTGAGCAAGTGCCGGATACCAGGCATAACCGCATCAGACACCTCGTCATCACTGGCATTCAGATCCACTGCCACAATCAGGTCAGCCTTCACAGCGACTGTAGGAATGATAGGCAAGGGATTCAACACGCCACCATCTACCAGAATCTGCCCAGCTTTCTTAATCGGTGTAAACACCCCCGGCACCGCTGATGAGGCTCGAATCGCATCCAGCAAAGCCCCCTTCTGAAACCAAACCTCTTTCTGGCCGCATAGATCGGTAGCCACGGCGGTGTAATGAAGCGGCAGATCCTCGATGGCAGGGTTACCTATCAGCGTCTCTATGTGTTGAAACACCTTATCACCGCGGATGGTACCGCGTCTAAAGTGCAAATCCAACAAACGAACGACATCAATCCAACGCAGCTTACTGACCCAGTCACTGTAGACTTGCAGGCCACCAGCCGCATACACGCCTCCGACCAGCGCCCCCATAGAACTGCCTGAAATCGAAACAATATTGTAGCCGCGCGAAACCAGTTGGTTTATCACCCCTATATGTGCGTAGCCACGCGCGCCACCGGCACCCAGCACCAAAGATACACTGGGCATGCTTCAATCCTGCAGACGTATAATGGTCAATACGGATTCATGATCACCCAGTACTGAGGGTGCCAACGACCCCATGCCATAGACAGATACCCGGCCCTGATCCACACCAGCATCCAGCAACAGGGCTTCCAACTGCTGCGCTTCAGCATTGCTTTCAGTCAAGCCAGTGTCACCACTTGCCACGCGCTGATGCAACACCAAACGCAACTGCCATGTCGGACGTTCCCCCAGCAGTTGCAGCAACTCCAGTACCCGATCATCACGTGATAGCTGCCAGTCTGGCAAAGTTACATAGCCCTGATCTTGCAGGCGTACTTGCCAGCGGGTATCAGACTCAGTGCGTTCAGCCATCTCTTCAGAGTGAATGTAATCCACATGCAGATAAACACGGCCATTGCCGCGCCTGACGGTATAGATCGCCATATGACCCGTGGCGACTTCAGCAGCAAGATAGTTTTGCGTGCTATCAACACCCAACAGATTGGCATAGCCAAATACCTGATTTGCCCAAAGATTGCTGGCGCCACACTGACGTGATGAGCATTCATAGAGTATAGAGGCACCAGCACGCAGCAGTTGATCGCGGACATGTTCGAAGCCCTGCGCGGGTGTATTACCAGTCGCCAGTTGCCATGTGCGACGTACCAACTCACCACTCAGGCGCATCTCATTTTGTGTTCTCAACAAACCTTGAATACGGGTAATCTGACTCAGCGGGAGCTGGTAGTCTGGCACATTACGCTGAGTTTCATTTTCCAGTGATGCTAACGGATAGGGCTCAAACCAATCGGGTAACTGATTGGCCGCCATGACCGAGCCGCTGAAAAGCACGATAACGACTACGAAGAGCCTGATTGAGCAATTGTGCATGGTAACTCCTATTATATTTCGCTGTGTCCACTGGCTGACGCATCCAGGTGTCGTAGAATATGAGCGGCCAGTGGGTCCACAGTTCCCACTTCCAGATGAAAATGATGACTTCCCGGCAAAGTGTCAACCTGTATCGATTCTACGCAAGCGGCCAGTTTATGGGTCTGCGGGGTAGCGATTCCCTGCTCTGCCAGACACAAAAGCGTCGGCACTTTGATTAATTTAAGAAATTCACACACTTGTGCTTCTGTTAACCTTAGCACAGAAGGCAGAATCAAACAGGGATCTGTATGCCATTTCCATCCTGACGGTGATGGGGATAAAGCGCGTTCCACTAGGGCTGCGGCAGCGGCCTGGGAAACCGGAAAACGACTACCAGCCCGTGCCGTAACGGCATCATCAAACGACGGGTAATACTTGACGTGGCGAGTGCCGATGCGGCTACGCTGGCGAAAAGCTTGTGCCATCTGTGCCGGGGCTTGCTCTGCGGCTGTAGTCATGGGTGCCAGGCCATCCAGCAACACCAGCGACCGTACCCGCTCAGGAGCCACGGCGGCTAACAGCGCAGCGATACCGGCTCCCATGGAATGCCCCAACAAATGAAAGCTCGTCAAACCTTGCTGATCAGCCAATGCCAACAGGTCTGCCAGGTTGTCCCAGATGTAGTAAGGTGTGGCAGCAGGTCGATGATCAGAATAGCCATGCCCGGCAAGATCAGGGGCCAGAATGTAATAATTACTAAGCTTGGGTGCTAGCCAGTTGAAACTGGCGGCATTATCCAACCAGCCATGCAGTGCAATGACCGGTTCAGCATCGCTATCGCCCCAACTCTGCCCAGCCAGTTGAATGTGAGGCAAGGCAAACCTGTGCTGTACAGGGGTCACGGTACTTCGGTCTTTTCGGTGCCGGTAACGGCACACTCATGCCGGGGCAGAACAAACTCCACGTCACTACTCTGTACATTGACCATCATATTGCGTGCCACTTCTGAAACCGGGGCACCGGTAAAAACCACCTCATACAAACCACTGACCAGCGGCATATAAATATCCAGTTCAGCCGCCTTATCGCGCACCTGTCGCAGGGTATTAACCCCTTCAGCGACCTCTCCCAGCGCCGACACAGCCTCATCCAGTGTTTTTCCCTGACCCAACGCATAGCCGACCCGATAATTACGACTCAACGGAGACATACAGGTGACGATTAAATCACCCACACCCGCCAGCCCCAGGAATGTCATAGGATTGGCACCCATGGAGACAGCAAAACGGCTCATCTCAGCCAGGGCGCGGGTCATCAGCATGCTTTTAGTATTTTCGCCCATACCCAAAGCGGCACTCATACCGGCCGCTATGGCATAAATGTTTTTCAGCGTACCACCCAACTCAACACCATAGGTGTCCGTACTGGCATACACCCGAAAGTAAGGACTGTGGAGCAATTGCTGAATACGGGTACGCAGGGCTTCATCCTGGCTGGCAATCACCGTAGCAGCCAATTGGCGCCTGGCGATCTCTTTGGCCAGATTAGGACCACTGAGTACCCCGATACGCGCACCCGGTATTTCAGCCGTGATGATTTCACTCATCAGACTGAAACTTTCCATTTCAATACCCTTGGTAGTACTGATCAGCAACTGTTCGGGACGCAGCCACTCTACAGCCTGGCGCAACACACTGCGAAAGGCATGACTGGGAATGGAGATAAATACCACTTCAGCCCCTTGCAAGGCATACTTCAGGTCTGAGGTGGCTTCCAGATTTTCAGAAAGCGGGTAATCAGGCATATAGCGTGGATTACAACGCTCAGTATTAACCTGCTCAGCCCGCGCCGCATCGCGCATCCAAAAACGTACTGGCAGGCCTTTTTCCGCTACCATATTGGCGATCACGGTACCAAAGCTACCGCCTCCGAGGACGGCAATATGTGTCGATTGACTCACGTAACTCTCCGTAAAACGCTGATTTTCCGTAAAACGCTTATTTCCGCTGTGACTTATCCAGACTATCAAGCAAGCGATCTACCAGTCTGAACACCAGACTGATTATACCAAAAGACAATACAGCCATGGCCAGAAATGCCAACAACAACATTGGATCTCCGGTACGCTGGAATCCAGCCACACCCACTACAGCAAATAAAGCACTGACAATAATGCCCAGCAGGTTCCTGAGTTTTCGCGTGCGATGTGGATCATGCTGTTCCATTATTAATCCGGCTTTTTCTGTTGTAATTCAGCTTCATCCGTTGCACTTTGGCTGTCGGCTTCAGTCAGCAAATCTCTCTGCTCAGGCTGTTCGGATTTGAGAACCTGACCAGGTTTTTGTGCAGGCTCTTCTATCAGCTCCTGCGTGGGCGCCTGGACCTCTTCTGCAATAACGACGTCTTCGGGTGTATCGTCCTGTGCCTGTGCGGCACTTTCAGCTTGTGGTGGGTGCGCCGACAGATCTTCCAGCAGCGCGGCATCCGGGTGGATACATTCCAGTTTCACCCCTGTGCCGGCTTCAACTTCAGGAATCATGAATGAGTCGTTTTCACAGGCAAAGGCGATCGACGTACCACTCGCGCCAGCACGGCCGGTACGACCTATGCGGTGTACGTAATCATCCGGATCTTCTGGTAATTGATAGTTGATCACATGGCTGACACCATCAATATGAATACCCCGTCCGGCCACATCGGTAGCGACCAGCACTTCAATCTTGCCACTGCGGAAATCATCCATGGTTTTCATCCGCTTGTTCTGCGGAATCTCACCGGACATCAAGGCCGACTTGACGCCATCACGACGCAGCTTCTCAGCCAGATCACGGGCTTCATGGCGGCGGTTACAGAACACAATGGCCCGCTCAACATTGTTAATGCGCAAATAGTTACGTAACAGCTTGAACTTGTCAGCAGCGGACACCAGAAACACTTTCTGACTGATGTTATCGGTGACCTGTGATTCGGATTCTATCTCAATCTGAACCGGATCCACTGTCCACTGCCGGGCCAGTTGCATAATTTCTTCAGAGAAAGTCGCACTGTATAGCAGGGTTTGACGCTCAGGGCCTTTGCGTGGCGTGTGGCGAATAATAGTCCGCACATCCGGAATAAAGCCCATGCTTAGCATCCGGTCCGCTTCATCCAGCACCAGCACTTCTACATGGTAAAGATCCACATCTTTGGAACGCACAAAATCGATCAGACGACCCGGAGTAGCCACCAGAATATCGACCGGTGCTTTGGCCAGGGCTTTGCGCTGCTTATCAAAGTCCATACCGCCAACCAGCGACACCACTGACATACCGGCATAACGCACCAGACCCTCGGCATCAGCCGCAATCTGTAGCGCCAGCTCTCGTGTGGGTGCAATGATAAGTGCGCGAGGCTCAGCCAGCTTACGCGGCTTCGGCAAGGGGAAGTCCAGCAGGTCGGTAATAATCCCCATCAGAAAGGAGGCGGTTTTTCCGGTACCTGTCTGTGCTTTGGCGATCAGATCCTTGCCTTCAAGCGCCTGCTCAATCGTGGCAGCCTGGATAGGCGTACAATATTCAAACCCAAGATCAGCGATAGCATGCATCAGATCATCAGGGAGATTGAAATCATGAAAACGTTTCTTGTCTGCAACAGCAGGCACAACAAACTCACTGGGTGACCAGCTTTTCTTGCGGCTATTGCCACGACTGTCCCGACGCTTGCGGCGTGGCTTGCGCTCTGCGTCACCGCTTGAGGGCTGTTCGTTAGGGGTTTCAGTCTGTGTCTGTGCTTCTGTATTCAAGTGAGTACCTTTTGATTGCTGATCAATTGCTGCTATATCTTACCCTGTCAGAACACCTGTCGGAAAGGTGGCAAGGCATTCAGAATTTGACGACCATAAAATTTTCCAGTCAGACGGCGATCCAGAATCACCACCCGACCACGATCCTGCTCGGTGCGTAACAGTCTTCCCACCGCCTGGGTCAGGCGCATCGACGCCGCTGGCACCGTCCATTCAATAAACGGGTTACCGCCCTGCTGCTCAATCCACTCGGACATAGTCGCATCAACCGGATCATCCGGTACGCTGAAGGGTAATTTGGTAATAATCACATCGGTGAGATACGCCCCGGGAAGATCCACGCCTTCTGCGAAAGATGCCAGACCAAACAAGCTACTGGGCTCTCCAGCATCAATGCGCTCTCTGTGTTGTTGCAACATCGCTGATTTAGAGCTGCTGCCCTGCGCCGTCACCCGTGTTTTCAGGGAGGCATCCAATTGATCCAGCACACTGAGCATCTGCTTCCATGAACTGAACAGTATCAAAGATGCCTGTATACCGGGAAGCTCACGATTCAGATACTCGGCGACTTCATCGGTATGCTCGTTCGCCCGCCCCGGATCTGATCGCATTGCCGGTATTTCCAGCACAGCTGAATTAAAGTAATCAAACGGGCTGGCCAACTGCTCACAGGGCGTCGACTCGGGCAGTCCTAACGTGGCTTTCAAGCGGTCAAAACGCCCCAGTGCCGTGAGGGTGGCTGAGGTCACCAGTGCGCCGAAGCATACGTCCCAAAGATGCTCCTGCAGCGTTGCCGCCACAGAGACAGGGCTACTGCAACACTCATAGTCATGCCCTGCCTGTGTATCCTGCAACACCACCCAACGCGCAGTAGGGCTCACACCTGGCTCATCGGGTCGGGCAAAGCTACCCGCCAGCCAATGCATTTGCTGCAAACGGTTGATCAGAAAACCCAACTGTGGATAGAAGGCTTCCGCCTGAGCGCGCTCAATATCCGCCAGGTTGCCTTCCAACCCCTCTTTCAGCAACGCTGCCAGCTGTTCCAACTGCATCAGGATACGCTGACTGCACTGGGCGGTTTCATTCGCTGGCGACAACCAGGACTCAGGCTGACGCCCTCCGGCAAAACGCACCCTCGGGGTACGGCCCCGATCATCCTGAAATTGCAGCGCTTCAGCCAGATCTTTCATGCCATTTAGTGCCAGCAGCAAGTCAGCGATAGGTTGATGCAGTTTGACTACCAGGTCATCCAGGTAGGCCGACGAACACTGCCCGGCAAACTGCTGCAGTTTTTTCTCCATTCCACCGATCAGACGTAGCGCGGTATTCAAGCGCAGACTGTAGGAAAAGTGACCGCCCGCTTTATCGGCAAGATGATGTCCTTCATCAAAAATATACAAAGATGATGAAGGCTCCGGCAAAATCGCTCCCCCGCCGAGAGAAAGGTCGGCCAGAACCAGGTCATGATTGGCGATGATCAGATCCGCATCGCCCATCTGTTCACGTGCACGGTAAAAGGGACAGACACTGAAGTTGATGCAGCGACGGTTGCTGCACTGCATATGGTCGCTGGTCAGATGCCCCCAGGTTTCATCGGAGGGCACCGCATCCAGTCGGTCACGATCACCATCCCATTTACCCTCGGCGTATTGTTGCATTAACCCTTTGACCGCATTCACCACACCCGGCTCAACAACCCGTGCCTGTTCATCTTCATAGAGCGCTATTTGTCCCTGCGACGCCTGATCATCCAGCAGTTGTTCGGCTTTATTCAGACAGAGGTAGCGCCCACGCCCTTTGGCCAGGCTGTAGCTAAAGCTCATTCCGGCATGGGTCTCCAACTCAGGTAGATCCTTGTCGGTGAGCTGCTCCTGCAGGGCGACGGTGGCGGTGGATACAATCAGTTTCAGACCCCGTTGCTTGGCAATGGGTAGCGCCGCCAGCAGATAAGCGATGGTTTTGCCGGTTCCTGTACCCGCCTCCACAGCCACAAGGTGGGACTCACCCAACCGCTTGCCTTTCTCATCCGCACGGATAGCCCCCAGCACCCGAGCAACAGCAGCAATCATCTGCTTTTGTGCCGGACGGGCTTTCAACCCACGGCTATCGAGAAAGCGACTATAGGCTGTTTGTATTTCTTTCTTAAGCGACGCTTCCAGCAAGCGGAGATCCTCTGTCATTTCAGCCATCTATTTTATCAAAAACTACATCAATCAGACACAACAGACTTGACGTAGCCACAATACTGTACAAAAATGCAGTTACTGTACACAAAAACAGGTTATAAAATGAAACTTACAGCGCGTCAATCACAAGTACTTGACTGCATTCGTCGTCATATTGAATCCACCGGCTATCCACCTACGCGCGCCGAAATCGCACGGGAGCTGGGTTTCAAATCGGCCAATGCGGCAGAAGAGCATCTTAAAGCTTTGCAGCGAAAAGGTGCGATAGAGATGATTCAGCATACCTCCCGAGGCATACGCCTGCCGGATGAACCGATCAATGATCCGGAAGAAACCGGTCTCCCTCTGGTTGGCTCTGTAGCAGCAGGTTCTCCGATTCTGGCGTTGGAACATATCGAAGAGCGCTGTAATATCGCCCCGGATTTTTTTCATCCTCCGGCAGATTATCTGCTGCGCGTGCGTGGCATGAGTATGAAGAATATCGGCATTATGGACGGTGATTTATTGGCGGTGCACCAGACCCAGGAAATACGCAATGGTCAGGTTGTGGTCGCCAGAATCGGTGATGAAGTCACTGTTAAGCGTTTTCAGCGTCAAGGCAGTAAAGTCAGCCTTATCGCTGAAAACGAAGAGTTCAGTCCGATTGAGCTGGACCTGACCCAAGACGAGCTAATCATCGAGGGCCTCGGTGTAGGTGTGATTCGCCAGCAGAGCTAAATAATAAAATCAGTATGCAGGAGTGCTCACCACTCTTGCATACCCTCTCTGAGCCTATCGACTAATTTGCGCATACTGTCCAACCAGGCTTGATATTCGCTATACACATCCTGATCTTCGGCATGATCCGGATTCACCTGCATCACATGAATTTCTGAAAGACTCGAAGACACTGTTGAGTTTTGCTGTCTGTCTACAGCTACCCAGCAGGCCGCATAGGCTCGAAGCAACTTATGTAACCAGCTGTCCTGACGTGATTCCAGCTCTTGTAACTGGTTCAACTCTGGCGACTCAAACCCGGCTTTTTCAAAGCCTAACGCCAAATCTGGCAAGCCAACAATACTCTCTGTTTCCACACTGTAACGCTCAGCTACCTCGCGCAACAGCGCGCTGTATGTAGACGCCAGATGAAACAATACCGATTCCTGATAGGACTCAATTAACGCATGTTTACTCCAGGCTGATGAATTCTGGGCATTTTTCAGCGCGTCCAGATGCAATCTGGCAAAATTCAGTTTCTGGTTAGTACGGGCCAGGTAGACTTCACTCATTTCAACCCCTCCAGGGCTTGCTCTGGGACTTTTGCTCTCAAACTATCGGTAAATCAGGATTTAGACACACGCTTTTTAGCTTGCTCGACTGTCCAGTTTCCTCGGTCGTAGAAAGCACGCCAACCGGTCGCCTTACCCTCTTTTTCAGTCATCACATACTGTTCTTTGGTTTTCCGGCTATAGCGTACAATGGTCGGATTACCTTCATCATCCTGAACGGGTGCGGTTAGCAAAAAGTGATACTTTGGATCTATTTCAGCTTTATGCGGTAACAGTTCACTGACCAGTGGCGCACGTGTTTCACGCTTTTTCGGGAACTGACTGGCTGCCAAAAACAAGCCGCTGGCACCATCTCTCAGTACGTAGGTATCATCCACCTTTTCACACTGTAGTTCCGGCATGGCCACCGGGTCCATTTTAGGCGGCGCCGCTTCACCACTACGCAAAAGCTTGCGGGTATTTTTACATTCTGAATTGGTGCAACCAAAAAACTTACCGAAGCGGCCAGTTTTCAGCTGCATATCAGAACCGCATTTATCACACTCAATGGTCGGGCCGTCATAGCCTTTGATCCTGAAGCTACCCTGCTCCACCTCAAAGCCAGCACAGTCCGGATTATTACCACAGATATGCAGCTTGCGTTTTTCATCCAGCAGGTAGGAGTCCATAGCTGTGCCGCAAAGTTTACAACGGTGCTTGTTACGCAGTATGCGTGATTCGGCCTCCTCATCGGCATCCGCACTGACTACCTCATCACCAGAAATCAGGTTGATGGTGCACTTGCAGCGCTCTTTGGGCGGCAGTGAATAGCCAGAACAACCCAGAAACACCCCCGTGCTACCGGTACGGATCATCATCTTGCGCCCGCAATCCGGGCAATCGATATCAGTCGGTGTAGGTGCATTGGGACGCATACCTTCTTCCGGATCCTGCGCCTGTTCCAAATCCTGTACAAAATCCTTATAGAACTTGTCAAGCAAGGCTTTCCAATCCAGATCACCACGGGCAACCTCATCCAGATATTCTTCCATGCGTGCGGTAAAGCTGTAATCCATCAGGTCAGAAAAGCTTTCACTCAGGCGCTCTGTCACTATATCGCCCATTTTACAGGCATAGAAACGCCGTCCTTGAACCTCGACATAACCGCGATCCTGAATGGTGGAAATAATCGCCGCATAGGTTGACGGCCGGCCGATGCCGCGCTTTTCCAACTCTTTGACCAGGCTGGCCTCGGTATAGCGTGGAGACGGACGGGTAAAGTGCTGCTTTGGTTCCAGTCCCTGCAGCGATAGCGTATCGCCCTCTTTCAGGTCCGGCAGAATCACGTCTTCATCATTCTTGCCACGCGCTGGCAATACCCGTGTATAACCGTCAAAACGCAGAATCCGCCCTTTCACGGCCAACTCAAAATCACTGGCACGCACGGTAATCCGGGTACTGGTATAGAGTGCTGGCGTCATCTGACAGGCCAGGAATTGCCGCCGAATCAGGTCATACAGGCGCTCAGCATCAGACTCCATACCACTAAGGGTATCGGCGGTTTGATTGACATCCGAGGGACGTATCGCCTCATGTGCTTCCTGTGCGCCCTCTTTGCTGCTGTAACGTATCGGCTGCTCCGGCAAGTAACGCTCACCAAACTGATCCAGAATATAGTCACGGCAGGTCGCAACAGCTTCCTCGCTCAAGTTGGTTGAGTCGGTACGCATGTAGGTGATGTAACCAGCTTCATACAAACGCTGCGCCATCATCATGGTCTTTTTGACCCCAAAACCCAGTCGGGTGCTGGCGGCTTGTTGCAGTGTCGAGGTGATAAAGGGGGCTGAAGGCTTGCTGCTGGTAGCACGATCTTCTCGACCGGTAATGCGGTAGTCGGCTTTGTTGAGCAACGCCAACAGCTTGTCAGTTTCATCTTTGGAGGTCGGCCGGAAGGCTGCATCGCCCTGGCGGATAACCTGAAGCCTGAGTGATTCACCGTCTTCACTGACCGTAGAGGCAAACACTTCCCAATACTCTTCAGGGATAAACGCACGAATTTCCCGTTCGCGATCTACCACCAGACGCACCGCTACTGACTGTACACGGCCAGCCGATAAGCCCCGGGCCACTTTTTCCCACAAGAGTGGCGACACCATGTAACCCACCACTCGATCAAGAAAACGTCGGGCCTGCTGAGCATTAACGCGACTCATGGCCAGATCACCTGGCTCTTTGAAGGCTTCCTTGATGGCTTTTTTGGTTATTTCATTAAATACGACCCGCTTATAGCGGCTGTCGTCGCCACCGATCGCTTCACGCAAATGCCAGGCTATGGCTTCCCCTTCGCGGTCCAAATCCGTTGCCAGATAGATTTCATCAGCGCTGGCCGCCAGCTTTTTCAGTTCATCGACCACTTTTTCTTTGCCTGGCAATATCTCGTATCGAGCTGCCCAGCCGTGCTCAGGGTCGATCCCCATACGCCGGATCAATTGCTCCCGCGCCTTGGTTTTCTTGTAAGCAACCTTATCTTCATCAGAAAGCTTGCGAGTCTGCGCCGCCAGACGGGCACGCTCTTTGGGGTCGGTAGTGCCACCACTGCCGCTGGTCGGCAGGTCACGAATATGACCCACACTGGATTTCACCACATACTGGCTACCAAGGTATTTATTGATAGTGCGAGCCTTGGCCGGTGACTCCACGATGACGAGGGTTTTACCCATTAAATCTGTTCCTTTATGTCGCTGTGCGCCGGAAATTATCGTGCATATATAAGTGTTGAGTTGAGCGGGGTCAAGTTAAACTGTCTTATCAATACAGTTTATCTTTACAAAAAAGTTGCCATAATAGAGCTAAATCGCTCTGTAATAGCGCTTTTTACGATTTCTTTATACCAGAGTGCCAAAGCTGATGCTGAGTGACAACCTCATTTACGTTTTTCTGATTGCTGCACTGGGCCTGGCTGCCTTGTCGGTGAACTTCGTCATCACCTCCAGAGAAAAGTATAAAGAAACCCGCAATGCTCGCTTGAAATGGCTTAAAGAGCAGTCAGAACATACACTTAATGCACTAGCCGTACTGAAAGAAATCAACTGCCGAGGCGACATAACCGACAAGCTGAACCAGCATGCCTTGTCGCTGATTGAAGAGATTGGCGTGCTCGCACCCGATTCTGAACTCATGACCGATGTTAGTAAAATCAAAGACACTACCGATAGAACCCGTCCAAAACAGGAACCGTTCAATAACGACAGAGCGGTACGAAAAGCCCAGATCTACATTAATTTTGCCGAAAAGCTGATTATTGATATGGCCAACAAAGGCAAAATGACACCTCAACTGGCACATACCTACCAGCAAGAACTCTACTGGCTGAATATTTCCATGGTGGCCGATGCACATATCACCCAGGGACGCACTTTGATGCAGCAAGGCGATAAACTGGGTGCCCTGTCACACTACAAGCACGCCAAAGCAATTCTGGTGAGAGCCGCCGTACCGCAGCGCCAAAAACAGGACAGACTACAACCAGTACAACAATTAATTGACCAACTGCAGCCTAAGCGCGACTTTGGACCCGGCGCACTGGCAGATTCGATTGATGCCTATCTTAAAGATCCGAACTGAGCACTCAACAGCATCAGTCACCGATACGCTCAAAACGTGGCAGCTCTTCTCCATCAACCGTCTTAACTGACTCACTGAACATCGCGGCAGGCCGGACCCATAATCCGCCCTCGCCATAACAGGGACGGTAAATCACCATCCAGTCTTCGGTTTCGGAATGCCGGGCACAATCCAGCACTTGGTATTCATGGCCTTTATAATGACGATAACGTCCTGGAGAAGGTAATGGCATAGACTTTCCTGCTTAAATTTTGGCTTTTAATATAGGTTGCAATGCAGCAAGTATGCTATCCAGCTGTTCCGGTCCTCCCGATTCACGCCAGTACACGCTAAAATGCACCGGGCTGGACTCCAGCGCAATCACCTCAGGCGGTAACGTCTGGATCAATGCGGCAATCTGCTCACAGGCCGTACTGCTTAATTGATACTCTCCACGCTTCCAGGACCAGCCTTCCGGCAAACCTTGATTAGCAACATTCTCTGTTCTGAAAATCTGCCAACTTGTCCATTGATCGCGCTCATCGCGAGACAGATCACTGCGCAGCACCCGATAAGCTGGCACACGGATTTTTTCCGGCTCCATCTCCCCTTTACCACGCGGTGTTTCCAAGTTGGCAATTTGCACAGAAAACCCCAGCTGACGGGCATGCAAGCGAATTTTGGATAGCATGCGCTCTCGCGGACTAGGGCGAATCCACATAATTGAACCAAACAGTGACAACATAACCACTATAGAGATTACCCATTCCATCCTGTTATCCTATACTTAATGTAAGTTAATTCATTAAAGGGCGCCGTCATGAGTACCTATTCACATATACTGTTAGCTATTGATCTTTCCGACGAATCTGAGCAACTGATCACTAAAGCCGCTGAGCTGGCGCGCTTATATCAGGCGGAACTGGATATTATCCATGTAGTTGAACCACTCACCTTCGCTTATGGTGGTGATGTTCCAATGGATCTGTCCACGATACAGGAACAGCTCGATGAGCATGCTGAACAGAAGCTAAACAACCTCTGCGCCACCATCGACCACCCAGTGAGCCGACGCCATATCGTTACTGGCCACACGGAATCTGAAATTCACCGTGTAGCCAGTGAAACCGCAGCTGATTTAATCATTGTCGGTAGCCACGGTCGCCATGGCTTGGCCTTGTTACTCGGCTCCACAGCCAATGGTGTGCTACATGGAGCGAAGTGCGATGTATTAGCGATTCGGGTTAAAACTCAGGAAAGCTAAGCCTTAGCTTTCCTGTTGGAGCGCTTCCAACTCAAGCCAGCGCTCCATTAACACCTCAACACGGGCTTCCTGCTGCTGCAATGCACCTAATGTTTCGGTGACTTCGGCATTATCACGGCTGTAAAAATCCGGATCAGCAATAGTCTGTTGAATTGTTTCCAATGCCGCTTCTGCACTCTCTAGTTCAGCTGGCAAGGCATCCAGCTCGCGTTGCAGCTTGTAACTGAGCTTACGAGCCACGGTTTTCTTGACAACACCACCTTGCTTGACTGACGAGGGATTGGTTTCAACTGTTGCTACTTTAGGTGCGACCACGGCTGTCGTTGGCTGACGCTGACGTAACCAATCGTTGTAGCCACCCACATATTCTTTAACCTGGCCATGGCCCTCAAATACCAAAGAGCTGGTAACCACATTATCCAGAAACGAACGGTCATGGCTGACCAGCAGCACGGTGCCATTGAAGTCCATCAGTATTTCTTCAAGTAGCTCCAGGGTTTCAACATCCAGGTCATTGGTGGGCTCATCCAATACCAGCATATTCGCCGGTTTACTGAATAAACGCGCCAGTAATACCCGGTTACACTCACCACCCGATAGTGCTTTGACCGGAGTACGTGCTCGCTCAGCACTAAACAGAAAATCAGATAAATAACTAATGATATGGCGTGAACGCCCCTGCACATCGACACTTTCACGTCCACCTGAAACATTGTCGATCACAGTTTTTTCCAGATCCAGCGTATCGCGCATCTGATCAAAGTAGGCCACTTCCATTTTGGTGCCAATACGCACCTGCCCGGAATCAGGCTGCAATTGTCCCAGCAGAATGCGTAATAGCGTACTTTTGCCGGCGCCGTTCGGGCCGATCAGACCAATACGATCACCGCGCTGCACTTTCATGCTGAGATTATTAATCAATCGCTTATCACCATAGGCATGGGATACATTTTCCAATTCAGCCACCAGCTTGCCGGATTTTTCGGCATCATCCAGTGAAAAGCTGGCCTTGCCTTGACGATCACGACGCTGAGAACGCTCCCGGCGCAGCTGTTCTAACGCACGAACACGCCCTTCATTACGGGTACGACGCGCCTTGATACCCTGACGAATCCAGCGTTCTTCCTGAGCCAGTTTTTTGTCAAATTCAGCCTGATGTCGGGCTTCCTCTTCCAGCAACGCCTCTTTCTGCTCCAGGAAACGACTGTAATTACCGGGAAACTTGGTCAGGATGCCGCGATCGAGCTCTACGATCGCCGTGGACAGGTGCTCAACCAATGCCCGGTCATGAGAAATAAACAGCAACCCGCCTTTGAAATCCAGCAGCATCTGCTCCATCCATTCAATGGCCTCGATATCCAGATGGTTGGTTGGCTCATCCAGTAACAGCAGATCCGGCTCCTGCACCAGCGCAGCACCTAGTGCCGCCCGTCGTCGCCAACCACCAGATAGTTCAGCCATGGTCTGATCTGGATTCAAGCCCAGACGCGTCATTACGCGTTCCACCTTGCGTTCCAGGTCCCAGCCATCCACTGCTTCTATCTGCTGCTGTAGCTGTTCCAATTGACGCATAGCCGCATCATCCGGCCGTTGAGCCAGTGCTTCATAGGCCTCTCGCATTGCCACCACATCAGCCAGACCCGCGCTGATCACATCACGAATTAAGCGATCATCCGCCGCCGGAAGGGACTGGGGCAACTGTGCAATTCGCGCGCCAGGGGCACGCCAGAGTGTGCCGTTATCTGGGTGTATTTCGCCACTGATCAGCTTCAGCAGTGTTGATTTTCCCGCGCCATTCAAACCCACTAGCGCAACTCGCTCACCTGCTTCAATTTGTAACGCCGCATTATCCAGCAATACACGGTTACCAAATGCCAGGGATAATGAATCTATTCTGATCAGTGCCATAATTTTTCCGCTTAATCCTCTTTTCAACAGGCCAGTATTCTATCAGAAAAGCCGCTTGTTCAGCTTATTGATAAATAATTTAATCCCACCTCATATTTAAAAATAATAGTTACCTGACACCTTCTCAAAGGAACCTCTCAGACGCTACACTGTTATTGACTGGATACCACAAACGGCATATCCAGGTGTGGAGGTATATTTGTGATCCTGTTTAAAGCCATTACCCTTTTTGCCTCTGGCATGTTGTTATCAACCGCCGCAGTGGCAGGTAATTACACCGAATCTCAACGTGAGCTGTATCTGGATACTCTGGAAGCCGCGCGAGCAGGTCAGCAAGTACAGGTAAACCAAGCAATGCCAGCACTGCAAGGCTATCCGTTGTTGCCCTACATTCACTATGCGCAGGCCACACGACAGTTCAACGCCATGACCCATGCCGATGTCGAAGCACTGCTGACAAACCTTGAAGGCACTCCGCTTTATCAACGTTTTCTAACTAATTGGTCTGTTCATTTAGGCGAACGTGGGCGCTGGCCAGATTTTTTCAATTACTTTGCACGCGTCCGCTCTCCAGGTGCACAATTACAATGCCTGGCAGCACGTGGTGAACTGGCATTACAGAAGACTGAACAAGCTTATGCCGAAGGCCTGCGTCTTTGGCAAACTGGTAGCTCTCAACACAGCGCTTGTGACCCATTATTTAATCAACTGATTCAAGCCGGAACCGTCGATTCTGACGCCGGACTGGAACGTGTATTACTGGCGCTGGAAGCTGGCAATACCAGCATTGCCAACTATGCTGAACGCTTTGTCACCACACCTGCTGCGCAACAACAACTGGCTTTGATTTGGCAAATATACAACCAGCCAGAGTCTCTCGCCGCTGACCCCAGCTTGCTGAGTAGTCAGACCCCTAATGCGCACCGCCTGGCACTGCTGGCAACGCAACGCTTAGCCAGTGATAACCTGCGACTTGCCCTGCTCACCTTGAGCGAACAAGCACAGCGACTGAATATACCCAAAGACCTCCAAACACCACTGGTTAATCGCTTTGGCGTACTTTATGCCAAACGTTTTCAACCCGATGCAGAAGCTGTACTGACTAAAGTAGATCCGGATTACCATTACTCCGACCTGACAGAGTGGCGCATTCGTCTTGCACTCACCGAACAGGACTGGTCAGCTACACGAGAGTTAATTACACGTCTGCCTAACGATGTACGCCAACAGGGGCGCTGGCTTTACTGGGCGCTTGTAGCCGATCTGCAACAGGGCCAGACTCCCGATCCACTTGTTTTGGAGCAACTCACGGCAGAACGTAGTTATTACGGATTTAAAGCTGCCGAACTGACTCGACGCCCCTTCTCATTGAATGACAAGCCATCCGAATTCAGTCAAGCGCAACTGCAACAGATTACTCAACTGGCACCCATGCAGCGTATTCACGAATTTTATCTTATGGGACAAACAAGGGAAGCCAACCAGGAATGGAACCTGATGACGACAACCCTGTCACCCGAACAAATCCATGCCGCTGCTCATGCCATCAAGGACTGGGGTTGGTACTTCCAAGGCATCCGGGGTGCGATTGCCAGTGATCAGTGGGATGATCTGGCATTACGTTTCCCAGCGCCTTATCGGGACCTATTTGACAAGGCCTCAAAAGAGTTTGATATAGAGCCTTCCTGGGCCTTATCTGTTACCCGTCAGGAAAGCGCCTTTCTGGAGGTGGCCCGGTCAGGTGCGGGGGCACGAGGACTCATGCAACTCATGCCAGCTACAGCCAGGGAAACCGCACGACGTGCGGATATTCCACTTATCGACCTGGAGCGGCTTAACGATGCCGATATCAATGTCCGCCTGGGCTCAGCCTATTTAGCCCAAATGCAATCCCAGTTCGGTGGTAATCGGGTACATGCAACGGCTGCTTACAATGCGGGGCCTGGGCGTGTCAGACAGTGGCTGACAGCGCGCGGTCACCTGCCTCTGGATATATGGATTGAAACCATCCCATTTGATGAAACTCGTAGTTATGTACTCAACGTGCTGGCCTTCGGCGTCATCTACAACACCATGGCGGGACAACCCGCACGTGTCTTCAGTGACCAGGAACGCTCAATGCTCGCCTGGAGCACTCAGCGCTGATAACGCTTGATGGCTAAAATGGCGGAGCTGTTCTGTGTCGAAAGGCCAATCCAGCTCCGCACCAGACGCCGGAATTACCAGCACTGGAATACGGTTTGCATAACGCTCCATCAACTCATCATCGAAAGCAATATCAACCAGATCTACGGCAAAACGGTCCGCATCCAATACCTGCAGCAATACTTCAACAGCCTCGTCACACAGGTGACAACCCTGGGTTGTCATCAATTCCAACCCACACACCTTCAGCTGTTTTTCCGCAGTGCACATAATTCCTCCTAAGTATTCGACTCAAACCCACCTAAGTGCTAATGTGATAGACAACTTACATGCTATACAGTTTACTAGATAGATATCCTGATCAGCTAACCGGATGCATAACAGGGCGCACCTATGGATAAGAAAGACAACTTTACCAACGATCCGCAAGAATTTATCAATTATGTCAGTGAAGAAACGTCCAAGCTTCTGGAGATGTATTCAGCCACTGGCGGAGATGACATTTTTCGGCAATTCACAACATCCTGGACCGAACTGGCCACCCGCTCATTAGAAGATCCGACTGTCTGGATAAAAGCCATTGCTGATTACCAGCAAGCACAAATGAACCTCTGGCGTAACATCTGGAGTGGCAGCAGCGAACAGGTCGCTCAGCCTTCAGCGGGTGATCGCCGCTTCCAGAATGAAGAGTGGTCAAAAAATCCAATTTTCGATTACATCAAACAATCTTACTTGCTATCGTCGAAAATGCTCACAGAGATGGCCGCCAATGCCAACCTGTCTGAGAAAGAGCAGAAAAAACTAGAGTTTTATACCCAACAGTATGTCGACGCGCTGTCCCCTACCAACTTCGCCATGACCAACCCGGAAGTCCTGAACCAGGCACTGGAAACGAATGGTCAGAGCCTGGTTGACGGTCTGAAAAACCTGCTAGGTGATATCGACAAAGGTCATATCACCATGACCGATGAGAACGCCTTTGTGCTGGGTGAAAACCTGGCCACCACCGAAGGTGCCGTAGTATTTCAGAATGATTTGTTCCAGTTACTGCATTACAAACCTACTGTTGAGCAGGTTTATGACAAGCCACTGTTAATCGTACCGCCGAGCATCAATAAATTTTATATTCTGGACCTGCAGCCACATAACTCTTACGTTAAATATTGTGTAGAGCAGGGCTATAACGTCTTTCTGGTTGCCTGGGTAAATCCAACCAAAGAGATGAGCACCCTCAGCTGGGACGACTATGTAGAACGCGGTGTATTAAAAGCCATTGAAGTCACCAAAGACATTGCAGAATCCGACAAGGTCAATGCCGTCGCCTGGTGTGTCGGCGGCACCCTGATGGCCACAGCGCTGGCTGTTATGGCAAATCGCAAGGATACCAGCGTGACTTCGGCGACCTTCCTCACCACTCTGACCGACTTCCGCGATCCAGGTGATATGAAAGTGTTTATTGACGAATACCAGGTCAAGACACTGGAAGAAAAAGTTAACAAAGAAGGCATACTGCATGGTCGTGAACTATCCACGTCTTTCAATATGTTGCGCTCAAATGACCTGATCTGGTCCTATGTGGTGAACAATTACCTCAAGGGACAGACCCCGCCTCCTTTCGACATTTTGTTCTGGAACAGTGACCCGACCAACTTACCGGCCAGAATGTATACCTTCTATCTGAATAAAATGTACCTGGAGAATAAACTGGTTGAACCGGGTGGTCTGACAGTTTGTGGTGAAGCGATTGATCTGGGCAAGATAAAAACCCCCTGCTATTTCTTTTCAGCCATTGAAGATCATATCGCTCCCTGGAAAAGCACCTTTTCAGCTACAGAGACCTTCAAGGGACCACTGGAGTTTGTCCTGGGCGCCAGCGGCCATGTTGCCGGGGTGATTAACCCTGCATCGAAAAACCGTCGTCATTACTGGATCAAGGGTGAAACCGGCAAAGGGCCTGATCACTGGCTGGAAACAGCGGAGAAGCAGGAAGGCTCCTGGTGGCCACACTGGTCTGAATGGCTGAAACGCCGTGCTGGCAAAAAAATTGATGCACCCAAGGATTACGGCAACGATACGCACAAACCGATTGAAGCCGCCCCGGGTAGCTATGTTAAAGTCCGCTTGGACTGATATCATAGCCAGACACTGATAACACCGAAGGGGCGCTGATCAGCGCCCTTTTTTAATCTACTATCAACAACTAATGGCATCGAGAGTCCAGCTCCGATGGCACGACAACTAATTAATGAACAGACCTCTCAGCCCCTCCTATTTCGCCACCAAGAAAGCCGAAATAAAAACCCTGATGCTATTAGCCTGGCCTATCATGATTGCCCAGCTGGCACAAAATTCCATGGGGTTCGTTGACACCCTAATGTCTGCTCGTGCCGGCAGCGAAGACCTGGCCGCCATCGCGCTGGGTACCAGCCTGTGGATACCGATTTACCTGGCGTTTTCCGGTACGCTAATGGCGATTACCCCCCTGGTTGCCCACTTGGTTGGCGGCAAAAAAGATAAGGACACACCGCAAATTTTTCATCAAGGTGTCTGGGTTGCCGTGCTGCTAGGTCTGATATCATTTTGGCTGCTGCAAAATACCCAACCCCTGCTATCCCTGCTGTCATTAGAGCCTTCGCTGGAAGATAAAACCCGACGCTATCTTGAGGCAATATCCTGGGGCTTTCCGGCGTTGATGGTCTATCAGACCATACGTGGATTTAGTGAGGGCTATGGCAAGACACGTGCAATCATGAAAATTGCGCTACTGGCATTGCTCTGCAACATCCCGCTGAACTATATGTTTATTTTTGGTAAATTCGGGCTACCGGAGCTTGGCGGTGTCGGCTGTGGCTGGGCAAGTGCTATTGTGATGTGGATAATGCTGACCGCCGGGGTTATTTATACCCGGCAAAGCCAGCAGTTCAGTCAACTACCCTTGTGGCATCCATGGCACAGACCCGACATAAAAGCCATAAGCCAATTTCTGCGTCTGGGCATGCCGATCGGTATTTCTCTGCTTATCGAAGCCAGCATGTTTAGTGTTATCGCACTGCTTCTGGCACCTTATGGCGAAGTCGTTTTGGCAGCCCATCAAATCACCATCAGCTATACCGGCATGATCTTCATGGTACCACTGAGTATTGCGATGGCTCTTACAATTCGTGTGGGCCAACTTAAAGGCGCTGGGAATAAGGCCCAGGCTCGCCTGACCGCTTTTACCGGTATTCAGTTCACCCTGGTAGTCGCACTGATCACCACCCTGCTAACCCTGGTATTGGCCTCTCAAATTGCTCGTCTCTATACACCCGATACAGAGATTGCAGCCCTAGCTATACTGTTATTAGCCATTGCAGCACTGTTCCAGTTTTCTGATGCATTGCAAGTCAGCGCAGCCGGTGCTCTGAGGGGCTATAAGGATACGTTTATTCCCTTGCTGCTGGTCTTTGTATCCTTCTGGTTAATCGGCCTGCCCGCTGGCTACCTTCTGGGAATGACTGACTGGCTGGTTCCAGCTATGGGAGCCGCAGGCTTCTGGTATGGACTACTGATCGGGTTGAGCATGGGTGCCGTAATGCTGATAACACGACTGAACAGAGTATCTCGACATGTGGAGACTAGCTAGTCTGCTATTACTGGGTCTGCTTTATGGTTGTGATGCAGCCGATGCTGAAAAAATGCTGCAAGATTACACCCGCCGAGTCAGTAATGCTCTGGATGAGCCTATTGAGTTCTCGCCCGGCAACTCTCCATTCCCTGCGCTACCACCACGCAGAGAACGCCTACTGCCTGTTGAAGGGTTACGTGAAGGCCTGATTGAGGTATTACAATTACGCCACTGCGACTTGCTGCCGTTGATCGCTGAGCGTAACAGTAATCTTGGCCGTGTTATGTTACCTTCCCAGACACTCAAGTATGAGCTGCGCTTTTTACCCGCTGTGGAAGCCTGCGAGCAAGACCTGACCCAGCGCGTAAAAACAGACGCCTCTCTACTACCCTTGTTGCACCGAGTTCAACAAATTGTGTCACATAAACAGCAGGCATTACCCCGAGTGATCTGGAATAGCATCTATGCCAGCGAAGAGATGGAACAGCAATTTTCTCGCTCGCCTGACCCCTTACCACTAGAGGCTCAAGGACTGATCAATCAAGCCAGGAATACACTGGACGCCTTTATTTTAGTCAGTCAACTGGCCACAAACGACTCCCCTTGGCCGGATAAACGTTTTCTTAACGAAATAGAAACCCATTACGAGCAACTGTACCGCATGCGATCAGGTCAGCAATGGCTACATAGTGTATTTTTGCTCAGTTACACAATGGAACAGGTAGCTCAAGGTATAGAAGCACGCATAGAAAGACGCCCGATCTGTTTCAATCAGCAGCCCAACAACCGTTCAGTTATAATTCAAAATGTATTCAGAAATGTTTATGCAACCGAATTCCAACCCTATTTGGCCCTGACGGATCAGTTCGGTCAGTACTGGCAAGCCAGCCACCAATCCATTCAACAACACTTGCCACTGCCGCCCAGCTCGGAAGCTTACTTTTTACAGATTTTTGATAGTCAAACGGAAGGTAGCCTACTACACAGATTTCACCGGGCAAGGGAAATGCATACACAAGCCTGGCAAACACTATTCTCGCATTGCGGGCTCAGTGTCGGCCAGACATTGTGACTCAGACTGTGGACTAGTTGCGACTATTCAAAGTCAGCAACTGATCCAGTTTGCTGCTTAAACGCTCTTCTTTCTCTTTTTGTTTAGCTTCACGTGCCTGCTCTTTAATACGCTCACGACGTGCATCCTGCATGGCCTGGAGTTTCCCCTTGGCATGCCCGGCCTCTTCAGCCGTGACCGTGCCGGCAGGCTGGCCGTCCAGTCCAATACGTTCAGCACCTTCCTGAAAGCTACGCAGATATTGAGGAGAGCGCACATAAGAAGCAAGCGCACGCTTGATTTTCGTACGCGACACTTTGTCATCAGCAACCAGATCCTCCTGGATACCAATTTTTAAAGGCCGTACCTTGTCGCGCGAAAAAACCTCAGGATAAGCATCCATCAGCAATTGCACGGCAGCCATGTTCGCAGCACGATTTTTGTTTCGTTTGCCGCCTGCCGTTGCAGACCCTGGATTTTCACTGTTTACTGAATCGCTCACTTTTTTACTCTCAACTCGCTGTCGTTGGTATTCGGCCTGTTCAAGAATCTGTTCACATTCACGCAATAACTGCTCAGTGCGCAGTGCGGCCTGTTCCGCCTCACTCAACACCTTTTCGAATATAGTACTCATAGCCATCTTCCTGCTGAAGCTGCTCAATCAACTCATACCCCAGAAAGGCACAGAACCGGGGAATATCACGCTGGGTCGATGGATCTGTTGCCTTAACAAACAACACCTGCCCAGGGGTCAGCTCTCGAACTTTTTTATGCAGCAACATCACAGGTTCCGGACATAATAACCCAGAAGTATCCAGTGTCATATCTGATACAGGTTGATTCATCCGCTACTGCCAGCTTCCAGAAAAAGAATTACATTGTCTCAGAATTTTTGTGCCTTAGAAACCAGCTAAATGCATTCAGAACAGGATTACCGGCGTAATTACCGGCGTAGATCCAGATAACAGGTCACCTCTTCCCGATCATGATACAGATGGCGTGCCGAGAGCCGGTAGGAAATACCTGCCTGCTCCAGTCCAGAGCGCATCATTCCCAGACACTGCTGCACCTCCAAATGTCGCTTTTTCATTGGCAATTTCAGATTAAAAATCATTTCTCGACACCAGCCCTGCAGAGCCCACTCCAACATGCGTGCAGTCACACGCGCTGGTTTATCTGCGACATCACACACCATCCAGTCAACGGGCTTTGGTGGTTGATAATAAAAGGCATCTTCCCGGCTATGAGTGACCTGACCCGAGTCCATCAGGTCTTCAGACATAGGACCATTATCCACGGCTGTCACAAACATACCCTGCTGCACCAATTGCCAGGTCCAGCCTCCAGGTGCGGCTCCCAGATCCACAGCCGTTTTCCCCCCACCCAAACGCTCCCCCCATTCATGGCGTGGGACAAACCAATGCCAGGCTTCTTCAAGCTTAAGAGTTGAGCGACTCGGGGCTTGTGCCGGAAACTTCAGCCGACGTATCCCCATATCCAGTTTAGAGCCATTATTCGTTGGGCTGACACCGATCAACAGATGACGGCCCGACAGAGCAAACAGGTGCATACGCCAATCGGCGCGTGCCTTACGCGGTAACATGACAGACTGCTGACGCAGTGTCTGCGCCATCGCCGAACTCAGCTTGCCAGCAAAAGGAAGCAATTCCCGACCTTCAGTTGTATCCGGCACTTCGGCCAGTAATTCAGCACAGGCTGGCAGGGATGCCACAGGCCCAAGTAACACACTCAACCTGTCAGTTGCCGGTAACTGATCAAAGGGCTCCAAACAAGCACACCACTGACGCGTAAACACCAAAGAGCGAAACGACACCTGCTGCAACAATGCCAGCGCGTCAGTCTGCAACATAAAGCGTACATAACCCGAATTTCGCTCAAAGCGAACATAACCCGTATGTCCTGTCTCCAGAGCCTGCTCAGAAAACTCTGCCGCGCATTCCGACTCAAAACCGGCACGACACTGCAATAAAATAGATGTAAATGACATATCAACTCGACCTTAAACATGGGGAAGACAGCATAACCTGAATAATTACTGCAAAATACTTTTGATCCATATCAAGTAAACATAAAAAAACACCCGCTACCAGTTAGCATAAAGCAGCTCTTTCAGGTGAAATTCAAACGCATATTATATATAAGACAACCCTAAAATAATTACAATAAGGTTAATTTTATTTATATATTTCAATTAATTATACAAATACAAAAAGCATAACAAACCGAACACCACTTACAAAAAATACATTTCGCACCCGCGACAAGCTGTCGCAGATAAACCCTGGATCACATTGAAATGAAGGGGTAATTCACTGATAATCGCCAGTGGAACTCTTCTTACTATTAACAGCTTGTTGATGAGAGCCTGATATGAGCATTGCAACTGATCATCCAACCTACAACTACAAGGTGGTGCGTCAATTCGCCATCATGACCGTAGTCTGGGGTATTGTCGGTATGACTGTAGGTGTACTGATAGCTTCCCAGCTGGTCTGGCCGGCACTGAACTTTGACACAGCCTGGTTATCCTACGGACGTTTACGTCCGTTACACACCAATGCGGTAATCTTCGCATTTGGTGGTTGCGCCCTTTTTGCCACTTCTTATTACGTGGTGCAGCGCACCTGTCAGACTCGACTGATCTCTGACGGACTGGCCGCATTCACCTTCTGGGGATGGCAACTGGTTATTGTACTGGCCGCGGTAACGCTGCCACTGGGGCTAACCTCAGCTAAAGAGTACGCTGAACTGGAATGGCCGATAGACATCCTGATCACACTGGTCTGGGTAGTTTATGCGATCGTATTTATGGGTACTGTCTTCAAGCGTAAGACAGCTCATATCTATGTAGCCAACTGGTTCTACATGGGATTTATCCTGGTTATTGCTGTGCTGCACGTAGTTAACAGTGCCGCCATGCCAGTTACCATGATCAAATCCTACTCAGCTTACCCTGGCACTATCGATGCCATGGTTCAGTGGTGGTATGGTCACAATGCTGTAGGGTTCTTCCTGACAGCTGGCTTCCTTGGCATGATGTACTACTTCGTTCCAAAGCAAGCTAACCGTCCAGTGTACTCTTACCGCCTGTCGATCGTGCATTTCTGGGCGCTGATTGCTACCTATATGTGGGCAGGTGGTCACCACCTTCACTACTCAGCGCTGCCAGACTGGACTCAGTCTGTAGGCATGGTTATGTCTTTGATTCTACTGGCTCCTTCTTGGGGTGGTATGATCAACGGTATGATGACGCTGTCAGGTGCATGGCACAAACTTCGCACTGATCCAATCCTGCGCTTCCTGGTGGTTTCTCTGTCATTCTATGGCATGTCTACCTTCGAAGGCCCGATGATGTCTATCAAGACAGTCAACGCTTTATCCCACAACACTGACTGGACAGTCGGTCACGTTCACTCCGGTGCACTGGGTTGGGTAGCAATGATTTCTATCGGCGCGGTATACCACATGATTCCGAAACTGTTCGGCAAAGTACAAATGCACAGCGTTGGCCTGATCAACGTGCATTTCTGGCTAGCCACAATCGGAACCGTGCTTTATATCGTCTCCATGTGGGTTAACGGCATTCTGCAGGGCCTGATGTGGCGCGCAGTCAACCAGGACGGCACATTGACTTACAGCTTCGTTGAAGCGCTGGAAGCCAGCCATCCAGGCTACCTTGTTCGCGTGATTGGCGGTGCTATCTTCCTGCTAGGTATGTTTATCATGGCCTATAACGTCTGGCAGACAGTACGTGGTGGCAGCTCTGTTGAAGCCGCTGACGCTGAAACATCTGCACAGACTGCATGATTGGGGCGAGGAGCATATAGCAATGATTAAGCATGAAACTATTGAAAAGAATGCCGGCTTAATGGCAATGCTGATCATCATCGTGATCAGCTTCGGCGGCTTGGCCGAGATCGTGCCTTTGTTCTTCAAAGACTCTACGACTCAGCCGATTCAGGATATGCGTACCTATACAGCTGTAGAGCTGGAGGGCCGCGATATCTACATTCGTGAAGGCTGCCATGTCTGTCACACCCAGATGATCCGTCCATTCCGTGCAGAAACTGAGCGCTATGGTCATTTCTCTACTGCCAATGAGCATGTATGGGAACATCCGTTCCTGTGGGGCTCTAAGCGTACCGGTCCTGATCTGGCCCGCGTAGGTGAGCGTTACTCTGATGACTGGCAACGTGCGCACCTTTATAACCCGCGTGACGTTGTACCGACATCAAAAATGCCATCTTACCCATGGTTGTTTGAACGTCAGGTCAGTGGTGACCAAACTGCCAAGAAGATGGGAGTCCTGAGAACTCTGGGCGTTCCCTATACTGATGAGCAGATTGCCAATGCCAAGTCTGATGTACAGGGTGTTCTCGAGGTTGATGCACTGGTAGCTTACCTGCAGGCACTCGGTAAAACCCACTCAAACTATGACGTGCGGTAATCCATTGTGAGTTATGAAGTCTATGGCCCGTTCATGCCATTGATCATGCTGATCACGTTCATCGGACTGTTTATCTGGGTACTACTGCCCCAGAACAAAAAACACTTCGATGATGCTGCCAACCTCCCCTTCGCCGATGAAGATGAGGATGAAGTGCAGAAAAATGACAATGAACGTGCCCATAACGGGAGAGATGAGAAATGAGTGCTTTCTGGAGCGCATGGATTACGGTAATCACTTTGGGGGTTATCGTGGGTTGTACCTGGTTGCTGTTTGCAACCAAAAGAAGTCAGCCACATCAGGAACAGACTGAAGAGACTGTTGGACACTCTTTCGATGGTATCGAAGAGCTGGACAACCCACTGCCAAAATGGTGGTTCCAGATGTTTGTTGCTACCGTGGTTTTTGGTCTGGTCTACTTGCTGCTGTATCCTGGTCTGGGTAACTTCAAAGGCCTGCTGGGCTGGACCTCTACAGGACAGTGGGAAGAAGAAATGGCTTATGCTGAAGAGCATTACGCCCCGATCTTCGAACGCTTTGCTGTGCTGTCAGTAGAAGAGCTTCAGCAGCCTGAAAACGCTGAAGGTCTCCGGATTGGTCAGCGCTTGTTCGCCAACAACTGCTCTGTCTGTCACGGTGTTGGGGGTGTAGGCTTTTACGGCTTCCCTAATCTGACTGACAGTGACTGGTTGTGGGGTGGTTCTGAAGATGCCATCAAAACAACCCTGCATCAGGGTCGTAACGGCGCCATGCCTGCATGGGGTGAGGTTCTGGGTGAAGATGGTGTGCGCGATATGGCTCACTATGTACTGAGCCTAAGCAAACGCGAACACGATGCTGAATCTGCAGCACGTGCTGAACCTCAGTTCGCATCGCTTTGTGCCGCTTGTCACACGGCTGAGGGTACGGGCATGCATGCACTAGGTGCACCCAACCTGACCAATGACACCTGGCTGTACGGTGGAAGCCTAGAGCAGATTGCACACACCCTGCGCCATGGTCGCTTTGGTGTAATGCCATCATTTTCTGGCCTTCTGACCGAGGACCAGAGACATCTGGTTACAGCTTACGTTATGAGTCTTAGTAACGACTAAGTGAAATCCATCTAAATAAAGGTGATATGATATAGGTCATATCACCTTTTTTTTTGGCATAATATCATTACTTAAGCGTTTACTTATTCAATCAATCGAATAGCAATCACACTTGTTAAACGATGGCAGGCAGATCATGAACCAGATACCGGTCAAAGATGTTACCCCTGGAAAAGACAATAACACTCAGTCCTATGACTTATATGCAAAACGAGAGCATATTTACGTCAAATACTATAAAGGCTTTTTCAAAAACCTGCGCACCACTGCCGGCTTTCTCATGCTGGCGATGTTCTTTGCTTTTTCATGGATACAATACGATGGCCGACAAGCCATTCTCTTTGATCTACCTAACCGACAGTTTCATATATTTGGCCTCACCTTCTGGCCTCAGGACTTCATGCTGCTTTCCTGGCTGCTGATCATCCTCGCCTTCATTTTGTTTTTTGTAACCGTCTTCGCGGGTCGTCTATGGTGTGGCTACGCCTGCCCTCAGTTTGTCTGGACCTGGTTTTTCATCTGGGCAGAACGCATCACAGAGGGTGATCGAAATAAACGCATGCGCATGGACAAAGAGCCGATGAGTGGCAATAAGTTCTTGCGCAAGGCGGCCAAGCATACAATCTGGATTAGTATTGCAGCGGCTTCAGCTATCGCCTTTGTGGGTTATTTCACTCCGATTCGTGAACTGCTGCCCAGCATTCTCAGTGCTGATCTAGGGCCTTGGGAGCTTTGGTGGCTGGGTTTTCTGACCGTTGCCACTTACGGTAATGCTGGCTGGTTGCGCGAGCAGGTCTGTATCTACATGTGCCCTTATGCCCGCTTTCAGAGTGTTATGTTTGACCAGGACACGCTGATCATTTCGTATGACGAGGCGCGCGGTGAAAAGCGCGGCAAGCGTAAAAAAGATGCTGACTATAAAGCTGAAGGTCTGGGTGATTGCATCGATTGCTATGCCTGCGTTAACGTCTGCCCGGTTGGTATCGATATCCGTGACGGCTTGCAGTATGAATGCGTTGCTTGTGGCGCCTGTATTGATGCCTGCGACGAAATCATGGTGAAAATGGGCTACGAGCCTGGTCTGGTCACCTATACTACTGAGCACTCCCTAAACGGAAAACCAACCAAGCTTTTACGCCCACGCTTGATGGGCTATCTGACAGCGGTGGTGATTATGTGTTCAGCGTTTGCTTACGTACTCTCAAATCGTGTGCCGATTGAGTTTGAAGCCATACGAGACCGTGGGGCATTGTTTAATGAAGTCAGCGGTAATTTGATTCAAAACGTATACACGCTAAAAGTTGCCAACAAAGAACAGGTAGATAGGCGCTACCGAATCACAGTAGAAGGCATTGACGGACTGCAAATGGTGAACGAGCCTGAGGTCAATGTTAGTGCTGGCGAATTGCTTAATTACCCGATTCGAGTTCAGATAGAGAAAAATAAACTCAGCACGGCGAACTCTTCGATTGTTTTCACTGTCGAAACTGTGGATGAGCCTAAAGTCAGCGCAACAGTTGAAAGTCGCTTTATGGGACCGCCACCATCACGGTAAAGATAAACCCCCATATTATTTTTAAGTATACTAGGCGGCAATTTTCTTGCCGCCTGGTCCTATGAGGTCTTTTAATGAGTCAAAATGCAGTTCAAATTACCCCTTGGTACAAACAACCCTGGTTGTGGTTTATTCTAACCCCCATACTGGCTGCCATGACTGTTGGCTTTATTATGCTGTCGGTTGCCATTAACCAACAACGAATCGATCCACCTCTGAGTAAAGAGTTTGTCCGTGATGGCCGTGGTTATGCTGTGGATGAGTCGATGCTAGAGAACGCCAGGGCTCTGGGTTTAAGCGCCAATTTGACGTTGGATACACAAACAGGTGAAGCGATGCTCACCATGCAGGGGGATTTGCCTGCCGATCTTTCCACGCTGGAATTACACATTAAAGTGGGCGCCAACCAAGAGCGTGACCATGTTATCATTCTCCATCGACTGGGTGACCTACATCAGTTCAACGGCAGTCTGACTCACCCCATTACAGCCCGTTCAACCTTTATGCTGATATCACCTGAAGGTGAGTGGAAAATCATGCACGTTGCCCACCCCCCTTTTGATGACAAAGTCCTGACCCTTGTACCCTAGCAGGACCGAACGGAAGTAACTGATGCAAGCAGTCAACCGAAACACAGATCCAGAACAATGTTTTCACTGTGGCTCTGATATCCCGCCAGCAAGTCACTACTTCACTCGGATCAATGATGAAGACAAGCGCATGTGCTGTCCTGGCTGTCAGGCAGTGGCAGAGACAATCGTTGCGGGAGGCTTGGATAATTTTTATCAGCATCGTGGTAATGAACTCAGTCCTACTACAGCCGACTTATCTGAGATTGCATCACTTACCCAAGAATTAGCGCTTTATGATAATCAGGAAGTTCAACAAGCCTTTGTCACTGGTCACAATACTGATACGCATACAGCAACTCTCGTTATTGAGGGTATCAGTTGTGCGGCCTGTGTCTGGCTGCTGGAACACCACCTGTCAAAGCAACCCGGTGTAATCAAGTTCAGCGTGAATTTGACTAATCACCGCGCCCGCCTGGTCTGGCATCCGGATGAAACCAAACTAAGCCAGCTATTGGCCGAAGTGATTCGGATTGGTTACAAAGCTCACCCTTATCACCCAGACAAAGAAGAGCAGTTACTGGCCCAGGAAAGTAAGCGCTCCATTATACGTATGGGGGTGGCGGGCATCGGATCCATGCAGGCGATGATGTTTGCCGCCGCCATTTATGCCGCTGATATTGCTGGCACTGGCATGGATGAAAAATATGTCTTGCTGATGCGCTGGGCCAGCATGGTGGTAGCAACACCAGTTGTGCTCTATGCCGCACTGCCTTTTCTAAAAAACGCGTTTCGCGACCTCAAAGCCAAGCATCTCACCATGGATATTCCTGTCTCCATTGCCATTTGGGGAGGTTATATTGCCAGCGTTTGGGCCACCTTATTCAACACCGGTGATATCTATTTCGAATCAGTTACCATGTTTGCTTTTTTCCTGCTTATCGGTCGCTTTATGGAAATGAAAGCCAGGCAACGGACAGGACGGGCGGGTAATGCATTACTTAATCTTATTCCTGCCAGCGCCCTGCGCATTACTTCAGAGGGTGAAGAAGAACTGGTGGCAGCCAGCTCACTACAACCTGGGGATAGAGTCCGTATCAAGCCAGGACAAACGATTCCCGCCGACGGATTAATCATCAAAGGCTTCTCTTCAGTAGACGAATCTGCGCTGACCGGTGAGTATATGCCGATCTCGAAAAAGCTTCAGGATCCACTGGTAGGCGGTACTATCAATATAGAAAATCCGATAGAGATGCAGGTCAGCGCGGTAGGGCAACATAGTCGTATATCATCGATTGTCAGACTGCTGGACCGTGCTCAAAGTGAAAAACCCTATGTGGCCCGTGTAGCTGACCATATTGCGCGCTATTTTGTTGGCGCTACGCTGATCGTTGCAGCGTGTGTCTCTACGGCCTGGTACTTTATTGAACCGGCAAATGCTTTCTGGATCACTCTCTCCGTATTGGTTGTGACTTGTCCCTGCGCCCTATCACTTGCCACCCCCACGGCACTGACAGCCGCAACAGGCACACTCCGACAACAGGGTTTGCTAATCACCCGAGGTCATGTGCTGGAATCGTTCAGTAAAGCCACACACATCATTTTTGATAAAACCGGCACGCTCACTGAAGGTCGTTTAGCCATTCAGGAAACACATCCACTGAACGGCACGTCGTCAGCCGATGCACTGAACTGGGGGGCTGCACTTGAGTCTCTGTCTGAACATCCTATAGGGCGTGCTTTTACACCTTGGTACACCGCGGCTGCAGAAGCCATTCAAGTGACTGTCGGCCAGGGTATAGAGGGGAGCATTGAAGGCAAGCGCTACCGTATCGGCAAACCCGACTATGCCATGCAGTTATCAGGACAAGCCTTGCCAGCCATGCCAGACCAACAACGTCAGTGGATACTGCTAGCGAATGAATCTCAGGCACTGGCCTGGTTTGCGCTGGATGATCAAATCCGTCGCGAGACCCGCCAGGCTATTCAAGAACTCAAATCACTGGGATTGAGTATTGAGATACTCACGGGTGATACATCGCCGGCCGTGCAGCGCATAGCTGAAAAGCTGGATATAGATCAGATCAATAGCGGCATGAGTCCTGAACAAAAACTGGAACATATCCGTAATCTTCAAGCTGAGGGTAAGCAAACCATCATGGTGGGCGATGGCATTAACGATATCCCGGTACTGGTTGGCGCCCAAACCTCGGTATCTATGGGAGCAGCCACTGACTTGGCTAAAACCAATGCTGATGCGGTACTAACCAATAACAACCTGCAAACCCTTGCAGAAGGTATCCGTTTGGCACGCAAAACCCGCACGATCATTAAAGAAAACTTGGGTCTCTCACTACTCTATAACATCATTGCCCTGCCAGCCGCCGCCTTAGGCATGGTGCCACCCTACATTGCCGCGATCGGCATGACTGCCAGCTCGCTGATTGTTACCGGAAATGCTATGCGCCTGGCTCGCCGTGCCAGGAAAACCCAAAGTACTCAGGTCGCTCCGCTGCCTGAGTCAGCTAAAGCCAAGGCAGGTATCTGATGGAAATTATCATTATTTTGATTCCAATCGCACTGATTTTGACGGGATTAGCCTTCTGGGCTTTTTTCTGGAGTGTTAACAGTGGCCAGTTCGACGATTTAGAGTCTCCCGCTCACAGCATTCTGTATGACGATGACGAAGACATGATCCCGGATGACGCCAAAGTAGATCCAAAGAGCAGCCGAAAGTCGGATGAATGAACCGCTGCTGCTAACCACAGCTTTCCTGATCGGGCTACTCGGTAGCACCCACTGCATCGGCATGTGTGGTGGTATTGCCGCCAGCGTTGGCTTGAATACACTGGGTGGTAAATATCCGGCCTGGTCGATACTGCTGGGGTATAATCTTGGCCGCATCGGCAGTTACACCCTGGCAGGAGTTTTAATAGGCGTTGCAGGAGCAATGGTTGCAACAGGCATCACAGGCCTGATACTGCAAACCTTTGCAGGCATACTGCTGATTGCCATGGGGCTTTATGTTGGTCAATGGTGGTTTGGTATTACCCGACTGGAAAAGCTCGGCGGGCATCTATGGCGACATATCCAACCCTATGCGGCCAGGATTCTTCCTGTTCGCAACCCACACCAAGCCATTTTATTAGGTATACTCTGGGGCTGGCTGCCCTGTGGTCTGGTATATAGTACATTGCTCTGGTCATCGGCTGCAGGTAGCTGGCAACAAAGCGCCCTGCTGATGGCCGCATTCGGACTGGGTACGTTACCCGCCATGTTTACCACTGGGCTGCTTGCCCGTCAGGTCCGCAGCATTATGCAGAAACGTCTGACCCGCCAGATAGCAGGCGCATTGATTATTGGCTTTGGTATCTATACTTTGCCACTCAGCAGCCTGTTCAATCTGTAGAATCAGTAGACTGGCGTGTAAAAAGTTTTTAAAGATTGATTGAATTGAGGTATTTTTGGTGATAAACGATAGTCGCATTGTATGGGATATGGATCTGATTAAACGCTACGATCTGTCAGGCCCACGCTATACTTCCTACCCGACAGCAGTGCAGTTTGATCCAGCACTTTCACCAGCCGCTCTGATCAGCGAAGGACAGAACTCAGCCGATAAAGCTGCGCCTTTGTCGCTGTATGTGCATATCCCCTTTTGTGCCCATGTTTGTTATTACTGTGCCTGCAACAAGGTCATCACCCGAAACCGTGACCGTGCTCAACCCTACCTGGATACTGTTTACCGCGAAATGAAGCAGCTATCGCAATGGTACAGTGATGACCGGATCGTGGATCAGTTGCACTGGGGTGGTGGTACACCGACGTTTATCAGTGATCAGCAGATGGATGAGCTGATGTCTGCTTTACGCAATCAATTCAATTTGCGTAATGATGACAAGGGTGACTATTCAATCGAAATCGACCCACGTGAAGCCAGCCCGGAAACACTGGAAGTACTGCGCAAAACAGGCTTCAACCGAATTAGCTTAGGGGTACAGGACCTGGACCCTAAGGTGCAGAGTGCCGTCAATCGCGTCCAGCCATTGGAACAAACCCAGGCCGTACTCGACAAGTCGCGTCAGCTGGGTTTTTCATCCATTAATATGGATCTGATTTACGGCCTACCGCATCAGTCAGAACAAAGTTTTGATGACACCCTGGATGTAGTGATCGGCATGAACCCCGATCGACTGTCAGTGTTTAATTATGCCCACCTCCCGGATCGCTTTCGCTCTCAGAAGCATATCAATCCTGACGAACTGCCCAGCCCGGAAACCAAGCTGGCAATACTGCAAAACACCATCGATAAGCTGCTGAATGCAGGTTATGTCTATATCGGCATGGACCACTTCGCAAAACCCGATGATACCCTGGCACTGGCCCAAGCAGCGGGCCAATTACATCGCAACTTTCAGGGCTACACTACACATGCTGAATGTGACTTGGTCGCCATGGGGGTTTCTGCAATCAGTCAGATCGGCCGGGTTTATTACCAGAATGAACATGACCTCGCCACCTATACACAAGCGGTGACACAACAGCAGCATGCCATCAAACGTGGTGTCTGTCTGAGTGATGATGACATTGTCAGAGGTGCGGTAATCAACCAACTGATTTGTCACTTTGAACTGAATCCTGCGACAATCGAGCAGCGCTTCAGCCTGAATTTTGATCAATATTTTGCCGCAGAATTAGCAGAACTTCAGCAGTTTGAAGCCGATGGTCTGATTCAGCGTCAAGGTCGCCAGATCAGCGTCACCCCTTCGGGTCGACTATTGATACGCCGTATCTGTATGGCATTTGATGCATATATACCGAAACAGCAGCCAACACGAGGCTATTCACGCATTATATAACGTCGGCTTTAGCAGAATAAGCTGAACTATTCTGGTGCAGCCTTCACCCTGCAGCAGAAATGTTACATAATGGCAGCTATAATTTTGAGTTCACGGGGAAGGCAAGCAGATGGAAGATAAAAAATCGACAGGTAAGCTCCACAGCCTGAATCAGGTTCATTGCAGCACCTGCAGTTTGAGTTCTCTTTGCCTTCCGGTATCACTCAACATGACCGAGATGGAACGGCTTGATACGATCATTGATAAAAGCCGACCCTTGAAAAAGGGTGATCATCTTTTCCGCCAGGGTGATGCATTTGGCAGTGTCTATGCCATTCGTGCCGGTTCGGTTAAAAGCTACAGCATCACTGATGACGGTGAAGAGCAGATCACCGGTTTCTTTTTTCCGGGTGAACTGGTTGGCCTGAGTGCTTACGACACATCGACCTATCCTGTCTCAGTGAAAGTGCTGGAAACCACCACCGTGTGCGAGATTCCCTTCGAACGCCTGGATGAACTGTCAGGGCATATGCCTGAACTTAGACGTCAGTTACTACGCACCATGAGTAAAGAAATCTGCAACGATCAACAGATGATGATGTTGCTGTCGAAGAAAAATGCCGAACAACGTGTAGCCAGCTTTCTACTCAAGCTTTCGCAGCGTTTTCATGAACGCGGCTACTCACCCAGTTTTTTCCGCTTATCCATGTCACGTAACGAGATAGGCAACTATCTTGGGCTGGCAGTCGAAACCATCAGCCGTATTTTCACCCGCTTCCAGACTTTAGGACTGATCCATGTAGATGGCAAAGAAGTCGAAATTCTGGATAACGGGAAGCTCAATGAGCACTCAGGCGAAGCACAAACGACTGATAATGCCTGCAAAAGCAGCCGCTAATCAGCACATTTATCAGTTGAATCACTTGCCTTCGGAGACATAAATGTCCTACGACGAATTTTATATCAAGTCGGTGATCCGCTCGATCCCTGACTGGCCTGAACCCGGTGTTGTTTTTCGTGATGTGACGCCAGTGTTTAAAGATCCCAAAGCCATGCGCATGGTGTGTGATGCGTTTATCCAGCGGTACATGAACACGGATATAACCCACATAGCCAGCATTGATGCCCGGGGCTTTATTCTTGGGTCAGTGGTTGCCTATCAGTTGAACCTGCCGATGATTCTGATCCGCAAGAAAGGTAAGTTGCCCGGTGATACTTTGTCACAGGAATACAATCTTGAATATGGCACAGCGGCCATCGAAATGCAGACAGACGCACTGCAACCAGGACCCGAGGCCAATGTACTGGTGTTTGATGACCTGATTGCAACGGGTGGCACAGTCATGGCCGCGTTATCCTTGATCAACAAGCTCGGCGGTAAGGTACATGAAGTCGCCGCACTGATTGATTTACCCGATCTGATGGGCTCTCAGAAAATCCAGGACAGCAATGTCGCCGTATTCAGTCTGCTGGCTTATGAGGGCCTGTAACAACCATGAACAGCTTTAAAAATTTGCTCTGCTACCGTTTTGAACCCGATTCAACCCTGTCACCGGAAACCCTCGAAAAAGCGCTTTCAGAACACCCTTTCACCCCCTGTGGACGCCATGAGTTACAGCGCAGTGGCTGGGTGGCGCCCTGCCCTTTTGCTGACTCACTGGTATTCACCAGTAGCGGTTATATGCTGATCACCCTGTTACGGGAAGAACGCATACTGCCAGCCAGCGTGATTCGTGATGAGGTGCAAGAGCGGGTCAGTCGTATCGAAGCGACCGATGCGCGCAAAGTCTACAAAAAAGAGAAAGACCAGCTTAAGGATGAAGTAGTGCTGGAGCTGCTCCCGCGCGCTTTCTCCAAACGACAGAGCTGCCGCGCCCTGCTGATGCCAGAGCAAGGCTGGCTGCTAATCGACTCAGGTAGTTTCAATCGGGGTGAGCTGTTGCTGAATGCGTTACGTGAAGCTCTCGGTTCACTGAAAGTAAAACCGCTTAACGTTAACCAGGCTCCAGCCAGCGTGATGACACAGTGGTTGCAAGATATCAACCAGGTCAGCAGTGGCTTTGAAGTGGATGATGAATGTGAGTTACGCGATACTTCAGCTGAAGGGGGCGTCATTCGTATCAAGGGGCAGCCTCTATTCAGTGACGAAATACGTGCCCACCTGGATACTGACATGCAGGTCACCCGCCTTGCAGTCACCTGGGAAGAGCAACTGAGCTTTGTGCTGCATGCCGACCTGACCCTGCACCGCCTCAAACTGACGGACCAGTATAATGAACAACTGGAACACGATCGTCCAGAAGATGAAGTGGCCGACTTTGATGCCGCTGTTACCCGCATGGGGCTGGAAATAAGCCGTTTGCTTCCGGCGCTGGCCAGCAGCTTCGGTGGCGAACCGGTCAGCGATTAATCTACCGGGAAACCTGATCACTAACTCGACAAAAAATAGCAGAGTGCAGTCATGTACAGCGTAAAAGAAAGTTTTTACACCCTGCAGGGAGAAGGTGCCCACGCGGGCCGCCCAGCTATTTTCTGTCGTTTTACCGGCTGCAACCTCTGGTCTGGACGTGAACAAGATCGTGCCTCAGCCGTGTGTAACTTTTGTGATACTGACTTTGTCGGCACAGATGGACAGAACGGCGGTAAGTTTGCTACGCCAGAGGCTCTGGTAACCCACCTGAAACGCTTTTGGCCACTCACCACCACCGAACCCCCTTATCTGGTTTGCACTGGTGGTGAGCCTGCGCTACAGCTGGATCAAGCACTGGTGGATGCCTTGCACCGGGAAGGATTCATCATTGCCGTAGAAACCAATGGCACCAAACCCCTGCCTGATGGCATCGACTGGATCTGCGTCAGCCCCAAAGCGGATACCCCCTTATATCTGCAAGGGGGGGATGAGCTCAAACTGGTTTATCCCCAGATCCAGGCCCTACCGGAGCGTTTCGAACAGTTGCATTTCAACCATTTCTATCTGCAACCCATGGACGGCCCAGCTCAGTCAGCCGCACTGGCGGCCTGCATTGACTATTGTAAAGCCCATCCGCGCTGGAAACTCAGCCTGCAAACCCACAAGCTGATTGGCATAGATTAACTACTGACAGCCAACTGCTTCAGAACGCCAAACAGCCACGCACGATTACGCCAGACAATCAGCAGCATGGCTGGCAGCTGCATCAGCACACCATACACCAACGCACTGGCCGACATTTCTGGACTCTGCAGCAAGGTGCTGGTCACCAATAAGGCCGTTCCTGCATTCTGTAGCCCCACCTCCACCAACAGAGTAATCTGCTGCGGCTCATCCAAGCCCAACATCCTGGCAAGAATATAACCCAGGCTCATAGCGGCCAGCACCAGAATTAATACTGGCAGCGCAAGTTGTGGCAGCAACACGATCAAGCGATCCCAACTGCTAACCACCAGCAAAATAACCGTCATTAGCATCAGGATCAGAGCCAATGAACGAAACAGCGATCGAAGTTTATGATTCAAGTTGGGGCAATACTGGCCAAACAACATACCCAGCACAACCGGTAGTAGCGTTATTAATACCATCTGCCCAATAGCCTGAATTACAGGAAAACGAACCAGTGTGCTTTCCAGTGATAACCAGGTTAGGATCAAGGCGGTCAGTAACGGCAAGGTAAACGGAATAATCAGGCTATTAATGGCTGTCAACGACACTGACAGCGCCGCATCCCCCCTGGCCAGCAGAGTGATGGCATTCGACGTGGCTCCACCGGGAGCAAACGTCAGAATCATAAGACCTGCTGCTAATAAGGGTGGCAAATTAAACAACTGCACCACGATCCATCCCAGCAGGGGCAACATCAATAATTGAGTCAGGATACCCAGAAAAACCGGAACAGGCTGCCGGGCAACACGCACAAAATCCGATAGTTTAAGTGACATGCCAACACTGAGCATGATGACGAACAGGGCAAGGGGCAGAAAGATCTGACTAACCAGTGTGGCTTGCATAAAGTAAACCCGCTTTTAGCTTTTCTGAATGATGCAAAAATTTTAGCAGAAGCACCGGCTAAATGCTGCATTGCAAAAAACTTTTTGGCTTTTTAGGCCCTTCTAAATGGCCGCTCTCAGACGCTGAATCCCGCAGTATATATAGGCTGTATAAGCCTACTCACAACTTCTGTGGATAACCCTGTGCAAAGAACGCCGATAAGTGTTTTTTAACCCCGTTTTCACACGCCCCAGCACAGATTGATTAATAATTAACCACTTATTTATTAGCAACAAAATCAAATGGTTACACTATTATTTTACGACTTATTAAGATTTTCCGGATTGAGTTTTGATTTTTTCCGTTTTTGTGATGATCTTTCGGCTGTCAACCCTTTTATCAAATGTTATTCACATTTTATTTCATTCCCGTGTCGGTTTTATTTCTAACCATTCATGATGGCAGCTCAAGCTGACACAGGGTAAGATATGGCTTTTCACTCATGCGGTTTTTTTACAGATGCGCGACACATCCGATCAGCGACAGGCGGCAGCTCAACGAATCAGCATCATTGGAGCCATCGTCAATGCACTCTTAAGTGCGCTGAAGGTGATCGGTGGTGTTTTGACCGGCTCGACTGCACTTATTGCCGATGGGTTGCACTCGTTGTCTGACATGGCCACCGACATGATGGTCATATTTCTGCTGGGCATTTCTCACAAGAAACCAGACAAAGAACACCCGTGGGGACATGGTCGATTTGAAACACTAGGCACAGTATTTCTGGCCGTTATTTTACTTTCAGTTGCCGGCTTCATGACCTGGGACAGCCTCAAGTTACTCTTTGCGGGCGAGATTCCTTCACCACCGACCTGGCCAGCACTGATCATTGCCGCCATTTCTATTCTGGCCAATGAAGTACTGTTTTTCTATACCCTGAAAGTAGGTAAGGCAAACCACTCCAACCTGATCATAGCCAATGCCTGGCACCATAGAACTGATTCCCTGTCATCAATTGTCGTCCTGATTGCCATAGCCGGAGCTATTCTAGGTGTTTGGTGGCTGGATGCGTTAGCGGCCGTACTGGTTGCGCTGTTAATCGCCAAGATAGGTATCGACCTGCTACTGAAAAGCCTGGCCGAACTGGTTGATACCGGGCTACCACAGGAACGCGTCAACCAGCTTCGTGAAACAGCGCTGTCGGTTGAGGGTGTGATAGATGTACACAACTTCAGAACCCGCATGATGGGGGGGCAAGGACTGCTGGAGATGCATCTGCAGATACCCGCTCATATGAGCGCCTCTGAAGGACACTTTATCGGTGATATCGTCTGTGCCAAACTGAAAAACCGGTTTGATGACATAGGTTACATCATCTATCACATCGACACCTATGACGATGAGTTAATACCCGATATTGCGCAACCACTGATGCCTTCACGTAACGAGGTGGAAAACCACCTGAACGCTGCCATAAGTCGATTATTAGGTGATTGCCCAGCCTATGAGCTGACTATTTACTATGCCCCCAAGTTCATCGAACTCGAAATCAAGTTTAGCCACGAGATCTATCCGTTACTTGAAAACACCGGATTGACTGCCCAGTCGCTGGAAACTAATTTACAAGAGGAGTTGCAAAGCTTGAACTGGTTCCGAAATATTCGTATCTGGCTGCCAGTGAACGACAGCCAGGTCGAAACTTAACTGGTAAAAGGGGCTGAAGGTTCACGCATCGTAACAAACTCCTCAGCCGCGGTAGGATGTATGCCAATGGTGGCATCAAAAACAGCCTTGGTTGCACCGGCCTTCAGCGCTACAGCAATCCCCTGAATGATCTCGCCTGCTTCGGCGCCGACCATATGCACCCCGAGTACTTTATCTGTGTCACGATCGACCAGCAGCTTCATTAAGGTGCGTTCATCACTGCCGCTCAAGGTATGTTTCATCGCCCGAAACTCTGAACGATACACATCCACTTGAGGGTAGCGCTCACGTGCCTGTTCCTCGGTTAAGCCCACTGTGCCGATGTTCGGTTGGCAGAACACCGCCGTGGGAATCAGCTCATAATCCACCGCTGGATTTCCCTGCGCATAGAGCGAGCGAACCAGGGCCATCCCTTCAGCCAGCGCCACAGGCGTCAATTGCACCCGATCAATCACATCCCCGACAGCATAAATAGAAGGCACCTCCGTCTGGAACTGATCATTCACCACCACCGCCCCTTTAGCGCTGAGCTGAACCCCGACCTGCTCCAGCCCCAACCCTTGGGTCTTGGGTACACGGCCGGTTGCATACATGATCTGATCAACCGTTTCCTGGTGGCCGTCATCGAACTGCGCAATCAACTTACCCTCAGGCGTTTTTTCTATCCCGGTCAGGTTAGTATTGAAATGCAGCTGCACCCCTTTTTTAGCGACCTCACGGGCGGTAAACTCACGCACTTCCTGATCAAAACCTTTCAGAAACAGATCGCCACGATGTACCAGATGGGTTTTCGCACCTAGCCCTGCAAAAATACCGGCAAATTCGATAGCGATATAGCCTCCCCCAACAACGATGACTTTGTCAGGAAAATTATCCAGATCGAACACTTCATTGGAGCTGATGATGTGCTCAGCCCCAGGAATGTCCGGTACGAATGGCCAACCGCCCACAGCAACCAGAATACGTTCAGCACTGTAGGTTTTACCTCCCACTTTAACTTCGTGGGGGCCTACTACTGTGGCGCGTTCCTGAATCAGCGTGCAGCCGGCGTTCAACAGCATCTTTTCATAGATACCGTTCAATCGGCTGATCTCTCGGGTTTTGTTGTCTCTCAGTGTCGGCCAGTCAAAGCCTAGCCTCTCAGCCTGAAGGCCAAAACCGGCGGCTTCATGAAAACCTTCAGCATAGTGCGAGGCGTAGACATAAAGTTTTTTCGGTACACAGCCGACATTGACACAGGTGCCTCCCAGGTAACGCTCTTCTGCAATCGCAACACGCACGCCCATGGACGCCGCCATACGCGCGGCTCTCACACCACCCGACCCAGCGCCAATAACAAACAGATCAAAATCAAACTGACTCACGACTGACTCCTCAGGTTTTCAGAATAGTGATTAGGATACACGCTGCAACCTGACACTGACCAATCTAGTTAGGCTAAAAAACCCATTAATATTAACTATCAATAAAAACTCCTCAATCAGTTTGCCGGATCGACCTAAGCCTTTTAGAATGGGGCCTCTTATGACAATCCAAGAGTGAGCTTTATGAAACTGGTTTCGTTCAATACCAATAGTATCCGTATGCGTATACACCAACTGGAAGCGCTAATTGAGACTCATCAGCCGGATGTAATTGGCATACAGGAAACTAAAGTGGCTGACGAAGCCTTCCCTCTGGCTGAAATCGAAGCACTGGGTTACCACGCCTATTTCCATGGTCAAAAAACTCATTACGGCGTATGCCTGCTTTCCCGCCAACCAGCCCTAAGAATAGAAAAAGGCTTTCCGGATGATGATGACATAGCACAGAAGCGTATCATCACCGGTGACTTTCTCAGCGCCTCGGGAAAAACCTACACAGTGATCAATGGCTATTTCCCACAGGGTGAAAACATTGAACACCCGATTAAGTTTCCAGCCAAGCGCAAGTTTTATGCTGATCTGCTGAGTCTATTAGAGACTCAATACTCAACCGAACAGGCACTGGTGGTGATGGGAGATCTGAATATCTCGGCTGAAGATATCGATATCGGCATAGGTGAACCTAACCGTCTGCGCTGGCTCAAGACCGGCAAGACCAGCTTTCAGCCGGAAGAACGTGAGTGGTTATCCAAGTTGCATCACTGGGGTCTTCAGGACAGCTACCGTAAAGTGCATCCACACAAAGACGACAAATTCAGCTGGTTTGATTACCGTAGCAAAGGCTTTGAAGATGATCCCAAGCGCGGTCTGCGTATTGATGCCATCCTCACCACGCCGGTATTAACCCAAGCCTGTATCGCAAGCGATATCGATTATGCCGTACGTGGCATGATCAAACCTTCTGATCATGCCCCTGTCTGGTCGGAGTTTGACTACTGAGCGGCGTCCGGCTTTAACACCAGCACATCACAGGGTACGACATCCAGTACCCTTTCCACACTACTGCCCAACAGCAGACGATCCAGCATGCCTCTGGCAAGTGACCCCATTACCACCAGATTCATGCCCTGATTGCGAACGAACTCGGGTAGTTTTTGGTGGATTTCGCCTTCAATCACGTGCAGCAATGACAGATCAAACTCGGGATCAAACTCTTTGACTACCTGTACTAACCGTGCTTCATGCTCTTCTTTAACCCGCACTTGCATCGACTCAAAATCACCGATGACAGTGTCATCAAAAATAGCTGACTGAGGGACGGAGGCATAGGTATGCAATATATGCAATTCAGCTCCCAGACTCTCGGCCAGTAGCCGAGCTTGAGCCAGGATCTCATGATCCATAACGGCCGCTTTATCATGTAGATGGAAGGGATCTATCGCTGCCACCAGGCGCATACGATCCGGCCAGGGCCGCTCTTTACACAACAGCAAAGGTACCTTGGCTTCACGCAACAGTTCCCAGTCCTGGGGTACCAAAATGCGATGCAACAGGTGCGGATGCTCAGCGACTTCATGCAACAGCAAATCCGGTTGATAGCGTGCAGCCTTGGTCAATACGCCATCGGAAATATCTCTGGCCCAGGCAACATCCGTAGTGATACCTGGCTGCAAACGACGGAATGAAGCCGCAATCTGATCCAACTCTTCTTCCATCATCCGCAATTGCTGGTGCTGAAGGTTCTCAAGTATGGCTGGCCCCACCATGCTCATACTACTGGGATACGACTGATAGCCACATTTGAACAATTCGATACCCGCACCAGTTGACTGACCGATACGCACAGCTTTCTCAAGCAGGCCTTCGGTATTTTCGTCAGTGGTCAGATTAACCAATAGCTTTGAAATTTTAGTCATGATGCCACTCCTTGCTGAGCTTATTTACCCTAATCTTAGCTGAGATTCAGTGCGCTGTTGCTGATCAGGCTCAGCAAAATGGCCAGAGACACAAACCTGAGGGCAATCGACAACCCGGTAACTGGCTCTCATAGAGCTGCGCCCGGCTCTCAACACGGCGGGCGACATTGATCAACCAAGGCTTGGCGTTATAGCTGGCATTTCTGAAGCCGGTATGGCCTTCGTGATAGTTAAGATAAAGGTTATAGGAATCACTCAATGCAACACGGTTACGTTGTTGTGACATATGGTTATACCAACCGATAAAATCCAGCGCATCATCGATGCTGCTACGCCGAGCCAATCGATTACCTGTCGCACGCCGATAATCATCCCAGGTGCCATCCTGGGCTTGTGCATAACCATAGGCTGATGATTTCCTTGGCATCGGAATCAAACCAAACAGATAAGGTCTGGGAGGCCGGGCATTATGTTGAAAGGCAGACTCCTGGCGGATAAATGCAATCTGAGTGGAGACTGGCGTCCCCCAACGGGACTCGGATTGTTTAGCCGCATGATACCAGGAAGGGTCATGCGAAATGATGTCACAGATATTGTCCTGCGCTCTGGCAGGCGGTGGTGACGACGCACAACCGGATAGCAGGGCTAACAGCAAGAGTGTGACTATAACCAACTGTAATTGAGGAAGTTTATTCATACCAAGAATATAACCCATTACCCGCTGATTCGCACCCCTGCTACTTACTCAAACGCAAAAGCCGCACGGAACTTGTCAGTGCGGCTTTTATTCAGGAGATGTCAGTTGTTAATGGGGATGCTTTCCATCGGCAATAACCTCTGGATCCGGTTCCTCTTCAATATGAATAGGCTCATCCGGTTGCTCCCCTGCATGATCTTTCAAGGCCTGCTTGCCACGCAGCTCAATCATCAACCACAGCACAAAGCCTATCCCCAAGCCCCAGGCAGCACCGTGGGTTGCCAGAACCACACCCATGATACCGGCTACGCCCATAGAGGTAGCATTGTCGATCTGCTCAACGGCAACGGCAATACACAGGTAGCCAGTAATCAGCAGGGTAATAGATAGCGCGATGGGTAGAACGGGTTTGAACAGTGTAACCAGCGGTAACAGAAACAGCGCAATGAATCCAACAATCCAGAACACACCGGCACCGGAGTAGATAGTATCCATGGCACTGCGGCCATAGCGGTAACGCTCAGCAATCGTAGCCATAGCACCGGTAAACAGTGGACCGGCAAGACCTGGATAAGGCGCAAAGAAGGAATGTATCAGATTACGAATACCGGTGATCAGATGAACGCGGTCAACGTTCACTTCAATTTTTTCATCTGGACGCAGATGATCAACACGCTTAATCAAACTTTGCCCGACGATAATGTCACCAAACGCAATGATATAGGCAATAATCGCTGTTGGAATAGCAGCCAGCATAAGCTCTATGCCGGGGAAACCGATACTGAATGGCAGGTAATCCCAGATTTTATGAAATGCCGGTAATTCGATACCCCACTGTACAGCGGGTAACGGATATTCAGAAATAGACCAGCCGATAAACATGGTGATCAGCATGCCCGGTACCATACCGTAGCTGGCAATGATCTTTGCCCAACGATGTTTTTCCACCCAATCCCGAAACGAAAGCGAAAAGAGCACATAGACGGTCACTAGACCACCGATCCCCAGCGAGATAGGTGTGTTGTAAAGGCGCCCGCCTTCGCTGATCTCACCACTGATCGCCGCAATACCCGCACCAAGCAAAATACCGGCCTTGATAGAATTGGGGATATTGTTAACCAGTTTTGACCCTAGTCGGGTTATACCCATAAACAGAAAAATAAAGGTAACCACCAGCTGTAACCCGACCAGAGCACGGATCGCATCCGGACCCGGTTCAAAATCACCGATAAACAGCAACACCACGGGAATTGCCGGGGTGATCCAGCCAGGCACAAAGGGCACCCCCAACAGGTTGGGCAGCATAAAGCCGATACCGCAAACTACGACATAGGCCAAAGCAACGTCATAAGGCAGGCCAAGATAGCGTTCCAGCAGGGGAATCATCCCCATAGCGACCACAAACATGACCAATGCCTGAATCGTTTCCGCCACTTCCCAGCGGTAGTGGATAAACGGCAAACGTATCTTAAACGGGCCGGCAGGCCAGTAAGGGTGCTCCTCACCATGCTTACGCTGATATAACATAATGCTCTCTCTGTTTTTATGCTTTTAAATACGGGATTGAAGTGCGACTCCAGCGCACTTCACGGGGAGTCGTAAAGGTATACCCTTACAGAGAGAGAAGTCGATACACACAAGAGCGACTTTAGTCGCGAATAACCACTAAAGTATTAGGGTAAGCACCGATTATTAGCTATTTACAATATTAAATACAAAAACCCTTTAACCCTTAGTAGCTGTAACGCAACCGTGCATAAAAGCTAGAGGCATCCGCAAACTGGCCAAAGAAGGTATGTGGCTTCTGCCCACCAAACAAATTACCGCCTAGAGTGAGCAACCAATGATCATCAAAACGATAATTCACGGCTGGACGCACGAAGTAGTCTTTATCGCTGGGCGACCAATAGGTGAACAGTGACAAGGTCAGATTATCCTGGCGTAAACGCTGCGTAAGGCGCAATGTCAGCAAATGCCGGTATTCATCCGGGCGGTAGCGGCCATCCGCAAGCGGCCAACTTCGTTTCAATGCTGAATAATCCTGGGTCCACTCCAGATAATACTGCAGGGCGGCATTAAAATTCGTCATGACCTCACGATCATACCCCAGCAAAACCCGTAGCTGATCGTTTGGAATCCGTGGATTATCACCCTGGGCATCACTGCCCTCATACCAGGCAATTTCGGCATTAGCGATACCACCCGCCAGTGGTGCACGCGCACTGGCACCATAGGTGTCCAGACGGGGGAAGTAAGCCTCACCCGACGCTGTCATTCCCAAGGGCTGAGTCCAGTAACCACGATAGGCATATAACGCCCATTCTGTGGCATCGACGGTGCCATACAGGCGAGCCGCCCATTGGCTTTCCCGTCCCCAGCGATCACGCGTTTGTGGCCGGATACGCCCGTCGGGTGAGGCCATTTGCGAGTCGCTCATGGCGGAAAAATAACTGAACCTGTCACCCTTTATAAATCGGTCTGACTGAAATTCAGGTGTCCACACCAGGTCCAGATTGGCAACTGAGGTAAAGTAACTCGCTTTAGCACTGAATGACGGCGCTTTTAGGTAATCATCATCACGCCCGGAAAAATACGATTGCCAGTCTTTAGCGAACAGGTCATTGAGAAACAGCATATCACCGGTGCCCCAGGTGAGTACCTGTTGCCCCAGGCGCATATCCACGTTATTTCCCAGCTCAAAATCCACCAGCGCTTCACGAAGATCAATACGCAGCTTATCCTCGACACCATCGGCATAAAGGTCGGTTTTTACACTCCAGCGCAGATCACCCAGATAATCACTCAGTTCATAACGGGCACGCGCTTCTCCCAGCGTCATATCCCGACCCAATAGTGGATCACGATTGATGCGCGCACCCATGCCCAGCTCATAAAACCCATGCAGACTCAGCGTTGACTCTTCTTCCGCCCAGGGATCATCCCAGTCATTCGCCAACACCTGGCTGGACTGCAACAATAGGGGCAAAAGCAATGCTGGCAACCCCAGCAGCTGGTGTAAACGCATTACTCAGGTCTCCGCAACCAATCACGTGGCTGGCGTCGCAGAGAGCGTTCACTGAACAGGTCTTCAGGTAAGCTTATATCATAGGATACAAAGCCAAATTCCATCACCGTATGACCACCGCTACGCAAATCACTCACCTGGCTGCGCATGACCGTCGGGAATCCCTGAACTTCCTCCACAGCCAGTACTTCCACTCGGCGATAGACTTCACCTTGAGCATCGGCGTATTCAATTTTCTCCGGCAACAGGTGGGTTTTATTGATCCACACACGGTAGCTGGAAAAATCGGCTGTACTGGTATCTTTCGGAGTGCTGTCAACCACATAGTGTTCGGCGGTGGTCTCTGTCAGCACATGGTTATCTTCAGTCGGTTGGCGTCCGGATACATCCTCATAGAAGAAATGCGAACCGACAAAACTGGTGCGTTTATCCCCTGCAGAAATACGACGCACCAGATCAAGACCGGGTAAATACAGCCAACGATCATCATCACGATCAATATTTTTAGTTACCATGAACACAGTATCGCGTACATCGGCCGGACGGCTGAAGGCTACGTAAAAATGCTGACGACCACCCTCCTCTTCATTCAATCGTAAAATGGTGAACTGGCGTTGCTGTTCGCGTCCCTGACCATCCGTGATCGTCATACGCACTTCACTGCGACCGTCATTGCCTTGATAATAGCTGGCGATGTTCGCCTGACGTACGATGTCATCCACATCAGTCATATCTGCGGCTAGCGTTGTCAGACTGAAAAATGCGCTCAGCGTGGTTGCGGCCATTTTACGCAATAAACTATGCATCTGATGCCTCCTGTTTGCCGCCAAACAGGCGGTCTTTGTTTTTAATCTGCTCAATAACGGCTGGCAGCACCACAATCGTGACCAGAGCCGATACCGCCATAATGGTGGCCAGGAAAAACCCGACAGTGATATAAGGCACCAGCGGCGCCAGTAATAACGGTGTAAAGCCTATAGCAATAACGATAGCATTGCGGCTGATCGCACGTGATGGCCCTTTATAGACTTCATCCACCGTCGCGGGCCAGCTTCCGGTTTCACGATAGATCGCGCGCGCACGCTCCAGGAAGTGGATAGCGAAATCCACTGACAAGCCCAGGGTAAGTGCTGACAACACCGCAATCGGCATATCGTAATCCTTGCCGATCCAGCCAATCAGGCCATAAATGAACAGGATGGTGATACTCAAAGGCAGCATCGCCAACAGGCCGATCTTCACTGAGCGGAACAGCACCACCATCATAATCAGCACCATGACAAAGGCCCCCATCAGACTGTTGAGCATGCCATTGACCATCTCTTCTTGCCACACCACATTAATATAGGACATGCCTGCCCAGTTGGCGCTGAGGCCTTCAGGTAACGGGTTAGCGGCGATGTAATCTTCAACCTGCTGCATCACCCGACTGACATCCTGGTTATCACCACTACTGAGCTGAAACCACAGCAAACTGGACAAATAATCCGGGGTAACCATTTTCCACAGATCATCCGGACGATGTGAAGACTGGAAACTGAGCAGTGTCTGTGCCGTACCCCGGGCTGTCTCAGGCAGCCGGTACATTGCCTCGTCACCGCCATTCAGTTCACGAAATACCGTTTTGACCAGTGTGGGTAATCCATTGATCTTGCCGATATCATCGCTCTGCTCCAGGGTCATCATCATCTGGTCCATATACGTGAGCACAGCCGGATCAAGAAAATATTTAGCCTCTACCTGGGCGGTTTCAACCAGAGCTAGCAGGTCCAGCCAGAAGTCTTCGTTATCCCGGTCCTGATAAGAGGCCCGATCCAGCAAGGCTCCCAGCTCACTGGTGTAACGGTCAAAATCCTGATCTTCAGCGGCACTGAGTTTTTCGTCTAGTGATGCCCGCAAGGCTGGATCTATATCAGCCTGATCCAGCGCACTTTCTAACTGTTGTTGTAATTGCTGGTGAGGGAGTATGGCATCCGCTTTTTCCAGCACCAGAAAAGCGTCATAGGTCCCGGAAAAATGGTCATTCATCACCCGGTCAGCAATACGTAACTGATGATCTGATTTAAACCAGCGCACCGGATTATCGTTGATCTGAATCTGAGTCACACCCCAGGCACTGATCAGTATCACCACCATAAACAGGGCCAGCAAGGGTTTGGCAGCCTTGACCGAAAAGAGTCCAGTCCAGGACAAAACCCGCCCCAGTAACGAGTTGTCATCTTCCTGAATATTATGGTCTTTGAGCTGTGCCAAACGCTTATTCGACAAGCTCATGATATAAGCCGGTACAAACAAAATAGTCAGCACAAATGCCAGCATGATGCCAAACGCCACATGCAAACCAAAAATCTGTACCGGCGGTATTGGGGTAAAGGCCAGGGAGGCAAAGCCGATAGACGAGGTAATCGAGGTAAACAACATCGGCGTAAACAGGTGCCCCATCACCTCTTTAAGCGCTTCCCGCGGCTTTTCGCCTGGTTTATAACGATCAGAAAATTCTGACAGAATGTGTACCGAATCCACTACCGCAATCGGCATCAGAAAGATGGGGATCATTGAACTCATGATATGCACACTGAAGCCCTGCCCGATCAGCAGTCCCATGGTGATGATAACAGCCCCCATAGCCACGATCATTGGCGCAGTGATTAACAGAAAGCTGCGGAAGAACACCCACATCAATATAAAAATCATTAAACCGGCCAAGGGCGCCGAGATCGCCATCTGGATGAACATCTCCACCCCAAAGGTATCTTCAGCTATCGGCAGACCGGCCATATAGAATTCATCCTCACTGTCGAGGGTATCAATAATCGCCTGTATCTCTTTCGACAGCCGGTAACTTTCGGATTTATGCGTAATCGGCACATAGATACCCGCCGCCTGATGATCCCCGGACACCAGGGTGTTTTGCAGCATCGGCAAGCGTTCTACCGCATCACGAATCGCATCCGCTTCAGCCTGATTTTCAGGCGGCTGCTGCATCATCCAGCTAAAGCGGATAGACCCCACGCCTTCCTGAGAAATATCATCTACCAGATTCAGTGCCATCTGGTCCTGACGAATCACCCCGTCCAGCGTCAGAATTGATTCAGATAGACTATGCAGGGCAGACAGTGAAGCCGGATTGTAGATCCCGGCAGGATGGCTGTCATTCACTACCCCAACCACGATCATATCGTGCATACCAAAGCGCTGCTTGACCTCTTCATGGTACAGACGATCCACCTGATCATGCGGCAACATGTTCTCGGGGTCGGTATCCACCTGGATAGAGGGAAGCTGTATCGCAGCGATCACCGCCAGGAATAAAAAGGTCACAAACACCCAGCGCGGATGGTTGATGGAAAACGATACCAGTCGGTCGCGCAGCATAGTCATTTACCTCAAAGTAGAGCTTTGCACAATGACCAGCATTGTATATTAGTATTTACTAATATCAATGTATTTCGTTAACTCGAGTGCGCTCAGGGCTAATGGGATCAAATCTGTCTGACACGCCGTTAAATCATCCCTGATGGCTCCGGCGCGCCATCCATGGCGCACAGGGTCAGACAGATCCGATCCCATCAGCCCTCATCAACTTGGGTGCCAGCGTAAGGTTAGTTTGATAGCAGTATCGGCGAAGCATCTTTGCCATACTGACAAACCCCAAGCCGAATACTGCGATCTATGCAACGAACACGCAGTTTATCTTTGGGCTGGCAGAGGACTTTGGGCGGGGTGGTGGTATCACTTTGGTGGGACCCTCTGCCGCTAGGGCCGAAAAATGCTCCTGCATTTTCGGCATTCCCGCCGTCCATGGCGGTCAGGGCGGCAGCGGAGCGGTCAGGGATGACGAAAAGCTTGTCACACCAAAGTGATACCACCACCCCAGCGAGGCACCTACCTAGCACGTCACACCAAAGCAATCATCAAATAAAATCTACGCCATAGAATAAAAATATCTTACACTGCATAAATCGCATCTCAGCAATACAGGACGCATAGATGAACTCAGGACTTCTAATCGGTGGCAATACCCAGCAAATCCACCTGAATCCCCGCTATGCCAATCGCCATGGGCTGATCGCCGGTGCAACGGGTACAGGTAAAACCGTGACGCTACAAGTACTGGCTGAAGCCTTCTCCAATATCGGTGTGCCAGTGTTTATGGCCGATGTGAAAGGTGACCTATCCGGGCTCTGCTGTGCCGCCACGCCCCATCCCAAAATTGATCAGCGCATTGATGCTATCGGCATCACAGATTACCAGCCGGATGCCTTTCCGGTCGCCTTCTGGGACCTGTTCGGTGAACGGGGCATACCCGTCAGAACCAGTGTTTCCGAGATGGGGCCTCAACTGCTTGCCAGCTTGATGGAGTTAAATGAAACCCAGGAAAGTATACTGACCCTGATTTTTCAGTATGCCGATGACGAAGGTATGCTGCTGGTTGATTTTAACGACCTGCGTACCACCCTCAATTATGTTGCAGAACATGGCCGTGAGCTTGGTAGTCATCTGGCCGTATCCAAGGCGTCAGTCAATGCGATTTTACGCAGAATGCTGATGATTGAACGTGAAGGTGGCCGGCATTTTTTCGGTGAACCGGCGCTGGCACTGCAAGATTTTATTCGCTGTGACCGCAACGGCCGCGGCATGATCAATATTCTCAGCGCGGAGAAACTGATTCACTCCCCGCGCGTTTATGCCACTTTTTTGCTTTGGCTATTGTCAGACCTTTTCGAAACCCTGCCGGAAATCGGCGACCCGGATCAACCCGAACTGGTATTTTTCTTTGATGAAGCCCATCTGCTGTTTAACTCGGCACCCCGCGTACTAGTCAACAAAATAGAACAACTGGTACGCCTGATCCGATCCAAAGGTGTCGGGGTTTATTTTGTCACCCAAAGCCCAGCCGACCTACCTGATACTGTACTGGCTCAATTGGGCAACCGCATTCAGCATGCGCTGAGGGCTTATACCCCCAAGGATCGTAAAGCGGTGAATGTAGCCGCACAGTCTTTCCGCACTAACCCTGAGTTAGATACGGTCGAGGTGATTTCTAATTTGGGTGTGGGTGAAGCGCTGGTGTCTGTTCTGGATGACAAGGGCATTCCCACCCAGGTTGAACGGGTACTAATCTGCCCACCCAGATCGCGCATAGGACCGGCAGATGAAGATACACGCCAGGCACAACTGACGGCAGATCCGTTACTTCGCCGCTACAAGGATGCCTACGACCCCCACTCAGCCCATGAAGAAATCGAGGCGCGACTACTAAAAAGTCGACAGACGCTGGCCGAAGAACAGGCGGCCACTGAAGCGGCCAAAGCCCGTACTGACAGCTCAACCCGCCGCCACACCGGCAGAACCCGGGAAACAGCCAGTGAAGCTATGCTGAAAAGTCTCGCACGCAGTATCGGCAGTGGCCTGGGTCGCCGACTGATCCGCGGTGTGTTGGGATCACTGCTAAAATAGGGACTGACTAGGACTTGGTGTCCTGTACCGAAAACAAAGTTGCCAGATCTATCTCCAGCAGCTCTGTACGGGTGCGGGATAGTTCAGCCAGACGTTCACTCAACTGCAACTCCCAGGGTCTGGCCTCGGGATTGTCCACTGCATCCGGTATAGGCCAGGGCATCAGCGCTCGCAGCTGCTCCAGAGAAAAGCGGTTAAGATCCCGCGCCAGCAGATAGCTGCCCGAATCAGTGCGTCGGATCACATCAGCTTCCAGTAACAGCTGTACATAGCCGTCCCAACGCCCCTGATCCAACCCAGGGGTTTGTTGCAGCAACTCCGTATCACTCAGCGCCCGACCCTGCTGTTGTGCGTACCAAAGCCGGTTCAACACACCCAACACAGTATAGAGATGCGGTTCACGTCGATTACGCTGGGTAATCTGATAGATGGTCAGCGCTCGACTCAGCTCGGCACCCATGAGAATAATGACCCAACTCACAAACACCCAGGCCAAAAACATAGGTACAGCCGCAAAGGCGCCATATATCAATTCATAGGACGGAAACTGTGTGACAAAAAAAGCAAAGCCTCGCTTTGCCGCCTCAAAGCTTAACGCCGCCGCCACACCGCCGAAAAAGGCATTTTTCATTGGCACCTGGCAATTAGGCACAGCGGAATACAGCAGCATAAACGCCACAGCAGAAAAGAACACCGGCACCAGGGTGAGCATGCGTCCCTGCCCTACAGCTGCAGAAGCGGTGCTAAAAGCAGGTAACGCAGTAATATAAGAGGTCACCAGCAGCCCCAAACCCACCAGAAATGGACCCAAACTCAGTACCGCCCAGTAGAGCAAAAAACTGGAAACGCCTTTACGGGGCTCAGTGACTCGCCAAATGCGATTCAACGCCGCCTCAATATTTTTCATCATCATGATGGAGGTGAGCACTAAAAACACCACACCCACCGCCGTTAAACGTCTGGCCTGCGCGGTAAAATCACTCAGATACTGGTGTACAACCTCACCAGTTGCCGGCACAAAGTTCTCAAAAACCCACTGCTGGATCACATCACCCGCCCCCTGAAAGGTCGGAATAGCGGCCAGCATCGAATAGGAAACTGTCACCAAGGGCACCACGGCAAACAGTGTGGTGTAGGTGAGTGCCGATGCATTCAGGATGCCCTGATTGTTAAAAAACTGACGTATCAGGTCGCGGAAAAACAGCAGTATAGGCAACCCAGAAATTGATTTTATATTCACGAATAGCACTCGCTGGTTGGTAACTTTTACCCGGAGATATACAATACCCTGCCTGTAAACTCAAACAGGAACAACGGAGAGAGCCATGTCTGACACCCTTATATATCACAATCCACGCTGTTCCAAGTCCCGCCAGACCCTGCAATTACTCCAGGAACGAGGTATTGAGCCAGAAATTCGTGAATATCTTAAGCAGCCACTCTCGACTGATGAGCTCAACAAGCTTTTAAAGCTGCTTGATATAACCCCGCGGGCCCTGTTACGCACCAAAGAAGCTGACTATCAGGAAGCTGGCCTAGAGAATCAGATGATCAGCGATGAAGCCATTATCGAAGCCATGGCCCGCTATCCTAAATTGATTGAACGTCCGATTGTCGTGCATCAGGGTCAAGCCCGCATTGGCCGTCCTCCAGAACAGGTGCTGGAGATTTTCTGATGCAGCCTCCCTACCTGTTGGTACTCTATTATAGCCGCCATGGCGCAACAGCCACGCTCGCCCGGCATATCGCCAGAGGCGTGGAACAGGCAGGCATTGCCGCACGTCTGCGCAGTGTGCCTCCAGTTTCCGCTGACTGCGAAGCCACGGCACCTGCCGTCCCTGATTCAGGCGCGCCTTACTGTACCCATGACGATCTGCAACACTGTGCAGGCCTGGCACTGGGTAGCCCGACACGTTTTGGCAATATGGCGGCCCCGATGAAGTATTTTATCGATTCGACCAGCAGCCTGTGGTTATCTGGCGCACTTATTAATAAACCCGCCGGGGTGTTCAGTTCCACTTCCAGCTTGCATGGCGGACAGGAAACAACCCTGCTGACCATGATGCTACCACTACTGCATCACGGCATGATCATCACCGGACTGCCTTACAGTGAGTCGGCTTTAATGACGACACAGACCGGTGGCACACCCTACGGTGCTACCCATGTCGCTGGCAGCGATAACCAACGCACACCTGATACAGATGAACTGAACCTCTGCCAAGCCCAGGGAAAACGTCTTGGTGAACTCGCCCTGAAACTTCTTCGGAGACCCGCATGACCCTAGCTCAGAAAGCTCGCTATAGCCGTATTGTCACCCTGATCAGCTACACCGCACTGCTGCTGTTGCTGACGGCCTGGTACCTGGTCATAGCACCGGCCAAAGGTGATAACCCCTGGGTGATCTGGCTGGTGCACTTTCTGCCGCTGATTGCCTTTATCCGGGTGATAGTTCGTGGCGATGCCCGCGGCCATGCCTGGTTGTGTTTCCTGCTGCTATTTTATTTTCTCGGTGCAGTACTTGCCACACTCATGCCACCCACCCGCTGGCTGGGCCTGACAGAATCATTACTGCTAGGCACTCTGTTTACCAGTGCGATGATGTTTGCTCGCTGGCAGAGCCAACTCGACCGGGGGTTAAGCTAAATGCCAGTTACTCATTTTACCATTCAACAAATCAGCAAAACCGATACCCAGCAAGCCTGTGAAGTCACACAAAAAGAGGCCGAGTTTTCTACTGAGCAATACGCTCACTCGATCATCAGTGAGTTCAAGCGAATTCAGGGTAGCCGTGCCGGACGTCAATACGGTACCTTCAGCCCCGAACACCCAGGCTTTAAAGCCTTGTTGATGCAATGGCGTGAAGACCAGATCCCCTTTGCTCGCTTTGCCCAACAAGTCACCCGCCAACTCGGCCTGCAACTGGATGCGCATGAAGAGTTATTTCAGGGCTACCTGTGTTTTCTTGCCGAAACCCTGGAACGTGGGGATCGGCTGTTTATCTTTCATCTGCGTCAAACTGCAGCCCTGACGCTGAACAAATCCCTGGAATTGCTAGAAACAGATTATATCGAGTTCAGTGAAACCGGCTTCGGTGTCAGTATCGACCTGCAAAGCTTTGCAGACCAGGCGGATAAATGCCTTACGCTGAGTTTCGGACGTGGAGACCGTGGGATCAAACCGGTGGTGTGTGAATGGCTAAGCTATATCGATACCGTCGATAAGCGTGCTGAAACTGAGCACTTTCTGGCGTTAGTAGATACCTACTGCAACGATCTGCCGGAAGAAGAAAGCCAGCCCCTGCGCGAAAAAGTGATCGATTACTGCATGGACCAGGACAAAGCCGGCGAAGCAGTAGTGTTCACCGAACTCTCAGATACCGTCGATCCAGGACTGGAGCGTTACGTGCGCCAGCACCAGGAAACGCCCAGAGATGAGCTGATACCGGATCGCAAACAACTGCGTAATTACCTGCGCTTCACTGGCAAGAACAACGACCTATCAATCAGCTTTGCCAGCACCAGCCTGGGGAAAGAAGTGGAGTTTGACCCTCAGCAGGAAGTACTGATGATCCGCAATCTACCAAAAACTCTGTTGCAACAACTGAAAAAATTACATCTCGGGGAATAGCCGGTAATCCGGCTGATAACTTTTTAAGATAGGCCTCCCCGCCCAGATTGCGCATCTGCCTGAGGATAAAGGCCTGACGGGCACGCATGTACTGACTGGGACGGGTAACATCAAAACGAGCGGGTGATGGCAAGACACTGGCCAGCAGTGCCGCATCCTCTCGGGTAATTTGCGCGACCGGTTTGTTCAGTAGATATTGACTGGCAGCACCCACGCCATACTCCTGTTTGCCGAACTGAGCGATATTCAAATACACCTCCAGAATTCGCTCCTTACCCCAAAAAATTTCTAGCAACACAGCCAGCCCCCACTCCAAGCCTTTGCGAAATTGGCTACGCCCTCCCCAGAGAAACATATTCTTGGCCACTTGCTGTGTAATAGTACTACCGCCCCCAGCTTGCTGACCGCTACGATGTGCACTAATAGCGGCCCAGGTCGCTTCTAGATCTATGCCAAAGTGATGGGGAAACTTCTGATCCTCCGACGCAATTACTGCCAGTTGCATTGCGGCTGGAATCTGTTCCAAGGGAACCCAGTGATTACGAGCAAAACTGTGTTCATCACTGAACAAGGCGGTGATATTGTGCTGCAGCATAAATGCCGTTGTGGGTGGCGTCACCCAGCGCATTAGCCACAACATAAGTACAAAAAACAGGCACGACAGCAACAGCCAGAACAGCAATTTTCGCAACCAGCGTTTAACTTTTTTACGCATAAAACCCTACCCAATAGCCCTGTACAGATAACACCGGTTCTCGCTAAAGTGTACACTAAGTTCTTAACAAGACATTTTGCATATAACCGGAGTTAGTATGGCGGAACATAAACTGAAACTCGATGGTCTTACCTGTGGCGGCTGTGTAAAAGCTGTCAAGCAGGCTCTGGAACAACTCGACGGTATCGAATCACTCGAGGTTACACAAGATTCAGCTGTAATCAACGGTTCAGTTGATCTGGACACCCTGATCGAAACCATTGAAAACGCAGGATTTGAAGCGACCAGGGCCTGATAGTCCCCACACACTCAAACAGGAAACACTATGACCGATAACACCCGACTCGCACTACGTGGTATGCGTTGCACCGCTTGTGTCAGCAGCATTGAAGAAGCGCTCAATAAGGTCGATGGGGTGGAGTCGGTGAGTGTCAACCTGGCCGATCGCAGTGCCGATATCCAGGGTCATGCAGAGGTTGATCAACTGCTCAAGGCCGTTGATCAGGCCGGATTCAATGCTACGCCAATGAATGCCGATTACGGTGAAGCCGAACGTCAGGCTGAAGAAGCACAACAACTGGCACAGGCTAAACGCCGTACCTGGGTAGCTCTGTTGCTAGGTGCGCCACAAATGCTGTTTATGATGACCGGTCACCTACCGATGCCAGATGAAGGCAGGCTAATCTGGGGGGGAATTGGCCTGTTGACGCTGGCGATGATGATCTACTCTGGCGGTCATTTTTTCAGTGGTGCCTGGAAGGCCCTGAAAAACCGTCATGCTACCATGGATACCCTGATTGCCATGGGTACTGGCAGCGCCTGGATCTATTCGACCCTGGTCATCGTCTGGCCGGAACTGCTACCGGTTGAAGGACGTCACGTTTATTATGAAGCCGCTGCATTTATTATTGGCCTGGTCAACCTGGGCCATGTATTAGAAACGCGTGCACGAGGCCAGGCCTCCCAAGCTATACGTGCCCTGATGCAGCTGCAACCTGACAGCGCCACGCTGATTCTGCCAGGCGGCGAAGAAATCAGCATGCGCCTGTCCTCGATTCAACCCAGTGACCTGCTACGAGTGAAGCCTGGTGAGCGCATCCCGGTTGATGGGCAGTTAGCCGGTGGTGAAACCCGAGTTGATGAGTCCATGCTGACTGGTGAGCCTTTACCTATTCTCAAACACAAAGGCGACTGGCTCTCGGCCGGGACAGTCAATCTGTCAGGCAGTATCAAGCTTCGAGTACGTAAAGTAGGTGAAGACACCGCGCTGGCGCAGATCATTACCCAAGTACGTCAAGCACAGAACAGCAAACCAGCCATCGGACGGCTAGCCGATAAAATCAGCGGCGTTTTTGTACCTGTGGTCATTCTCATTGCCCTGCTCACCGCCGTCATCTGGTGGCAATTTGGTCCGGAACCCTCAAGTGCTTACGCCTTTATTACCGCCATGACCGTATTGGTAATTGCCTGCCCCTGCGCATTGGGCCTGGCAACCCCCATGTCGATTACCGTGGGTGTAGGCCGCGCTGCAGGTAAAGGTATTCTGATACGCAAGGGTGATGCCTTACAAGAAGCCTCCAGACTGGATGCCGTGGTCCTCGATAAAACCGGTACCGTAACAAAAGGTAAACCATCGCTGACCTGTATCGAACTACTGGATGAAGATAACATTCAGATTAATAACGCCGATCAGACCTTGTCAGCAGAAGACTATTTACTGCAACAAGTGGCAGGTATCGAGCGAGCGTCTGAGCACCCTCTGGCACATGCACTGGTGGCCGCGGCTGAAGCTCGCTCCCTACAACTTCCTGACAGTGGTTCGCCAGACATACATCCAGGACAGGGGATCTCCGAACAACTAAATAGCCAGCGCTGGGCCATTGGCAACCTGAAGCTAATGCAAGCGGAAGGCGTGGCTATCAGTGCATCGGCCGATCAACGCATTCAAGCCCTGTCGGATCAGGGCAATACTCTGGTGATGCTGGCCATCGATGGGCAATTGACTGCTCTGCTGGGCATTGCTGATCCGATCAAAGAAGACAGTCACCAGGCTATCAGCCGTCTGCGGGACGCGGGTATCCGAGTCATTATGCTGACGGGTGACAGTAAACGTACGGCCCAGGCTGTTGCCAGACAGGTCGGCATAGATGAAGTTATTGCTGAAGTCATGCCGGATCAGAAAGCCGATAAGGTGCGTGAGCTTCAGGCTGAAGGCTTGCGCGTAGGCATGGTGGGTGATGGTATTAATGATGCGCCAGCACTGGCGCAAGCCAATGTGGGCTTTGCCATAGGTACAGGTACAGACGTAGCCATTGAGAGTGCTGACATTACCCTGATGCGAGGCTCCCTCGAAGGGGTGGCCGATGCCATGAGCATCTCACGAGCTACACTGCGAAATATCTATCAAAATCTGTTCGGTGCGTTTGTCTATAACAGCCTGGGCATTCCCCTGGCGGCCGGGATCCTCTTCCCCATTACTGGCTGGCTGATGAATCCGGCTTATGCTGCTGCCGCTATGGCCTTGTCGTCAGTCACGGTGGTCAGTAATGCCAACCGCCTGCGGGTGATGTCCCTCACACCTCAGCGCTTGAAGCGCTCTACCAGCTCATAAAGCTTCTCGGCCGTAACCTCCAGTGACTTACTGCGCTCGGAGGCGGCCGTGCCCTTTTCCATACTATGCGCGGCCAGATTGTTGATATTCACCACCTGCTGGTTAATGCTCTCTGCCACGCTGGCTTGCTCTTCAATGGCGGCCGCCATCTGTACCGTCATGCCGGCGATAGAGGACACCGAGCCCGATATTTCTGTCAGGGTTTCCTGCGTCCGATCCATTTCTGTGGCGGCTGATTCAGCATCTTGCTCACCTTCACTGGCCAACACCTGCGCCGCTTTAGCCTTCTGCTGCAGTTCATTGATAGTAGACTGAATCTGACCAGTAGACTCACGTGTACGAAATGCCAATTGACGCACCTCATCTGCAACCACCGAAAAGCCACGCCCTTGATCACCTGCACGAGCGGCCTCAATCGCCGCATTCAGTGCCAATAGATTAGTCTGCTCAGCAATTTTTTCAATCAGATCTGTTGTACCGGCAATTTGTTGTGATGCTTCAGACAAGGTTGTTACTGCCGCGGAAATCTCACGCACTTTACGCTGCAACTGAATAACCGAAGCCTGCGTCTGCTCTGCTACCTGTTGCCCCTGTCGGGCCATTTGATCGACATGATCCGCTTGCGTCGCAGTCTCCTGTACATGTCCTGAAACCTCGGCGATAGTCGCCGTCATTTCATGCATGGCTGTCGCGACCAGTTCAGTTTCAGTCTGCTGATCTCGAATACCTTGCGTTGCCTGAGTCGACAGCAAATGCGCTTCTGATGCCTGTACAGCCACCTCTTGAGCACCATGTTCCAAACGAGTAATCACTGTATTAAGGTGGGCCGCATCACTGCGAATAGACATTTTTATTTGGCCATACAAACCCGAATCGTCTGTATAACTCAATATAGCTGCATCATCCCTGAAGGCGTGAGGCATAATCGCCAACAGATTTCTCATATCCTGGCGCGAGCTAAACCAGATACCGGCATAACCAATCAGTGCACCCAGTACAGCCGCTAGCCAAAGTGATCCCACACCTGCACTTTGTAACACCGCTCCCAATAATGCCGCGACCGCGGAAGCTCCCAGTAAAATACTGATTTCCCGTTTACGCAGGTAACGATATTTGGGTACACCTTTGCCTGCTCGAAGACGCGCGTAGAGTTTTTCGGCACGTGCTATATCATCCCGGTGCGGTTTACGACGAACGGACTCAAAGCCGGTGATTTTGCCCTGGTTAAATATTGGCGTGATATAGGCATCCACCCAGTAATAATCACCGTTCTTACAACGATTTTTCACCATGCCCATCCAGGGTTTACCCCGGCGGATATAGCTCCATAACCCTTTAAATGCCTCGGCGGGCATGTCTGGATGGCGCACTATGTTATGCGGCTTACCAATCAGTTCTTCACGCGAGTAGCCGCTGATAGCAACAAAGTTATCATTACAGTCACGGATAACACTCTCAGCATTGGTCGAAGAGATGAGTTGTTGATCTTCGGGAAAGCTACGCTCTTTCCCACTAATGACTGAGTCGTTATCCATAGGACACGTTCCGTTGCTAAAGGCAGTTTATTGAAATAAAAGCACTGAATATAAAGGGATATTGTTATTAACTTAGAACAAAGTGGAGAATATGCAAGCAAGCAAAAACATGCAAGGGATCTAATGTAATAAAGACATCTGGAGCCACCATATTAGTGGTGACTCCAGACATAAGCGGTCTGAATCAGGATTGACGATTTAACTGCAACACGCTCAAGGTACGCTGACGCACGCTGTTGAGTAATTCGGTATTATCGATCAAAGATTCACCATAAGACGGGATCATCTCTTTCAACTTAGCCTGCCACTCTGGTGTTTTCAGCTTGTCGCCGAAACTGCGCTCCAAAATGGTCAGCATGGCCTGAACCGCGGTAGACGCCCCGGGTGACGCACCCAGCAAAGCGGTCATGCTGCCGTCTGCTGATACGATGACTTCGGTACCAAATTCGAGCTTTCCGCCACCAGTAGGGTCTTTTTTGATAATCTGTACACGCTGACCGGCAATAGACAACTCCCAGTCATCTGCACTGACGTCAGGAAAGAAGTTCTTCAAGGCCTTAACACGTGATTCATGCGATTGTAGCGACTCACTGATCAAATAACGGGTCAGATCCATATTTTTCATACCGACCGACATAATCGGACCGATATTGCTGGGCTTAATAGACTTGATCAGATCCATGTAAGAGCCGTATTTGAGGAACTTGGTAGTAAACCCGGCAAAAGGCCCGAACAACAGCGATTTTTTACCATTCATGATCCGGGTATCCAGGTGTGGAACCGACATGGGTGGCGCACCCAACGGCGCCTTGCCATACACCTTGGCATGATGCTGCTCAACAATTTCAGGCTTGGTACAGACCAGCCACTGGCCACTCACGGGGAAGCCACCATAACCATGGCCTTCTGCAATGCCGGTTTTCTGCAACAGCGGCAGCGCCCCGCCACCAGCGCCCAGGAACACGAAATTTGCTGTAATCGGTGTTATATGACCATCGGCTTTGTTTTGCGCTTGTACCAACCAACGTCCATCAGGTTGTTTAACCAGAGAATTAACGTTATGGGCTACCAGCAGATCAAAATCCGGCTGATGTCCCAGGTAATCCACCATTAAACGGCTAAGATCACCAAAATTCACGTCTGTGCCGTAAGGTACCCGCGTAGCCGCCACCGGCTCACCAGCTTTGCGGTTCTGCATCACCAACGGCATCCAGCGACTGATCACATCCCGATCTTCACTGTATTCCATGTCCGCAAACATCGGATGGGCTGATAGCAACTGATGACGTTGGCGTAAAAAGGCAACGTTTTCTTCACCCCAGACAAAACTGCAGTGAGGCGCGGTATTAATAAAATGACTTGGATTGGGTAAGGCTTTCTGTTCAACCAGAAAGGACCAGAACTGTAGACTTTGTTCAAACGCCGCATTGATATTGAAAGCTTTGGTGGTGTCAATGGAGCCGTCGGGCTTTTTCGGTGTGTAGTTCAGCTCACAATAGGCGGCATGGCCGGTACCGGCATTATTCCAGCCATCGGTACTTTCTTGAGCAACATGATCCAGTCGCTCAACCATTATAATCTTGATAGACGGATCCAACTGCTTAAGCATTACACCCAGAGTGGCGCTCATTGCACCAGCCCCAACAAGCAAAACATCTGCTGTTCTTGCGGTCATTTCGATCCTCACCCTTTCCCAATAAGATAGTTGGAATTATAAAGCGTCCAGCGACACAAACTATTCACCTATGGTGGAATATGTCGACAATATTACCCTATAGTGCTTTTAGTTATCATACGGGAAATTATACATCGCTGCATTGCGGAAACGTCTTTTGTTGCGGACAGACTTACGAATAGAAACGGGTAGTTTATTAATAACCACCCGTTTATTAAGCGTTTTTCTTCACTCTTTACAATATAGAATAACTACTCTTCTGATGCTACCTGAATGCGCTTTGGCTGCACTGCTTCACGCTTGGGAATAGTAATCTCCAGCACGCCGTGTTTACATTTGGCATGGATTGCATCACCGTTTGCCGAATCAGGCAAACTGAAGCGTCGATGGAAAGAACCAAAACTGCGCTCAACACGCTTGTAACCATCTTTTTCGGTTTTGCTTTCCGATTCTTTTTGCCCCTTGACAGTCAGTACACCCGCTTCCATGCTGACTTCGATATCTTCCGGCATAACACCCGGAATATCGGCAAAAATGACAAACTTGTCACTCTCTTCTTTAATATCGACCGTGGGTGCCCATTCGGCAGTCGCTATGGAGCTTTCCTCGGTGTTTTCATCGCGATTCAACTCCAGCTCTTTTTGCAACTGTCTAAGCAAGCTCCAGGGTTCATAACGGGTAATAGCCATGATCTGAGTCCTCCTGTTTCACACGAATCAGGGCAGACAGGTGTCTCGCCCTTTCAGTAGTTTGAATAAGGGCGGGAGAAGTCGCTTTCAAGAGGACCTAAAGCGATTTTTTGAATAGGTTCGAAAATAATTACTGCTCGGAAGCGGGTGGTAACACCACCCACTCAGCCTCATCAAACTCACCGATCGGGCGAATCTCGCAAAAGGGTGCCGCACTGCGAATAATCGCGGCAATCTCAGGACTATGCTGACGCTCCATGGCATCACGATCAGCTTTAGTGTCCCACTCAGCAATGGCAATCAGTACTTTAGGATCATCCAGCTTGCGATGCAGACGCGTACCACGTGCTCCAGGTGCCTGCTGTATCAACTCACTGGCCCGTACCCAGGCATCAGCATAATCTTCGGCGGTGTAGCCAGGTTTAATATGCACCTCAAACAGATAAAGCATCAGGACTCCGTATTTGCAGTTTGTCGAAATCATTTAAATTCTAGCTGAATTCGATAAACTCGAGAGTTTATAATGGCTACAGGCGTTCTTTTAATACCTTAATCAGTCCGTCTGATGCAGCTTCTATCAGATCAACCACTTCATGAAAACCCGCATCACCCTGTGAGTAGTAAGGGTCAGGTACCCCACGCGACGCCCCCGGAAAGGCATACTCCAGAAACAACGAAAGCACGCCCTTATAGTGGGCGGGTTCCAGCACCCGTAAGTCTGTCAGATTATCCGCATCCATCGCCAATACATAATCAAACTGTTCAAAATCCTCTCGCGTAGCCTGGCGTGCTCGAAGCAGACTGAGATCATAGCCACGCTGTGCGGCCACTTGCTGGCTGCGCCGGTCGGGAGCTTTACCGACATGCCAGGCCGCTGTGCCTGCTGAATCCACGCTGACCTGATTATGCAGACCCGCAGCTACCAACTTAGCCTCAAAAACCCCCTGAGCGGTGGGTGAACGGCAGATATTCCCCAGACAGACAAATAAAACCGATAATTTTTTCATTTATATCATTACCTTACTATGCTTCCAGGCACCTTAAAAGGGCAAAAATAAAAACCTTCAGATCATTATAAATCAAAACCTTATCAGATGGTTTTACAAAAGAAAAATAAGGCTTGTAGGTGCCCGTCCCGTCTATTACACACAGACAAATAGTTTTGATCCTACACTGAGGTAATCCCTTATTAACTCCGGAGACTACCATGGATTTCCACGCTTACCGCCACGCTTTAGCCAAAACCCTGGGAGGCAGCGAGCTCCCCTTCCCGGCTGATGAATTAAGTCTCCGTTTGGCACGCACCCGAGCCCTGATGACTGAAGCCGGACGTGATGCCCTGTTGTTGACCGATCCTGCCGATATTTTCTACCTGACCGGCTATCACACCTTTGAGGTCTCCGTGCATACCGCGTTACTGGTCACGGCTGAACGTGTGGTCCTGCAGGTACCGTCGATTGAGACCGGCCCGGCCGTTGTTACCGCAAGGGTGGACGAGATCATCGGTTATCGCTGGGAAGATATCGACGAAGTCATCGAGCCTTTGCTGGCCTTGCTGTCACCCTGCCAGCATATAGGCTTGGATGTGTATTTTGCCGGTTTGCGCTACACCATCATTCAACCCCTGTTAGACCGCCTGGGCAAAGCACGCTTTCACAATGATGGCGGCGCATTGCTGGATAGTCAGCGCCTGGTAAAAAGCGCAGCCGAGCTGAACTGCCTGCGCGAGAGCGCACGCATCACAGCAATCGGATTACGAGCTGCCGAGGCTATCATCGAGCCCGGCATCACTGACAATGAGGTAGCTGCCGAGGGATCACGTGCCCTGCTCGCGGCGGGCAGCGAGTTCATGAGCCTGCAGCCGATCGTGACCAGCGGTCAGCGCATCAGCGTGATACACGTCAATCATAAACGCACAGTTATTGAAGCAGGTGACCCGGTTTTCCTTGAATTTGGTTCAGCCTACCAGCGCTATACCGCACCGATGATGCGCACCGCCGTTGCGGGCAGAGCCACGACACAGATGCATCAGGTCGCAGAAGTGTGCCGAAGCCTCTATGCCGCCCTGAAAGAAACCATGTACCCAGGCAATACCTTTGATGATGCTGCCCAGGCTGCCGAAGCGGCCCTTGCACCCTATGCGGATCGGGTATTTTTCTCTGGCGTATTCGGCTACTCGGTAGGCGCGCAGTTCCCTCCCAGCTGGGTTGAAGGCACCGGCTATATCGCACGTGGCCTCACCCGCCGTTTTGAGGAAAACATGGTATTCCACCTCCCCCTGTGTCTACGCCTGCCTGGGGAGTGGGGTATTGGTCTCAGTGACACAGTGCAGGTCACTGCCAAGGGGGGTGTAGCCATCACCGACAATGATTGGCAGATAAACGAACGGGGTGGCCAGATTAAACCTTAAACGTACCCAGCACCTGCTTCAGTTGCGCTGTCATCGCGGCCATCTCCTTGCTTGCAGCCACCACCTGATCGGCGCCCTGCGCCGTCTGCTCACTCACCCCGCTGATCGTCAGGATGTTGTTGTCAATCGCACTGGCAACACCTGCCTGCTCACCGGAGGCACTGGAAATCTGTTCATTCATCTCTACAATCGTATGCACAGACGAAGAAATACTCTGTAACGCTGCCCCGACCCTGCCGGACTCCTCTACCGTATGCCTTGCCAGTTGCTGACTGCTCTGCATCACCTTAACGGACTCGCTGACACCCTGATGCAGCCCTGCTACCATTTTATCGATATCTTCAGCTGACTGGTGTGTACGCTGGGCCAGGACTCGCACCTCATCGGCGACAACCGCGAAGCCCCTGCCATGATCACCGGCTCGTGCCGCTTCAATCGCTGCATTAAGGGCCAGCAGGTTGGTTTGGTCAGCCACCCCCTTGATTACCTCAAGCACCTGGGTGATCTGATGACTATCCGCCTCCAGACTGTTGATCACCGCAACCGATCTTTCTATCTCTTCAGCCAGCGCCTCGATGCGCGCCAGAACGCTACTAACCTGCTGGTGTCCCTGGTGCGTATACTCATCAGCCTGAACGGCAGCAGCCAGCGCTTCTGTACCGAAGCGTGAAACCTCCGCCACAGACAGTGTCATCTGATTCATAGCTACAGCCACCTGCTCGGTCTCATCACGCTGCCCCTGGATGGCGGTACGGCTTTCAATGGAAATACTCTCCACCTGCCCCGCTTTTTCAAATACCTGCTGTGCCGTTGTGTGCACCTCGGTGATCAGGTTATGCACCCGTTCGGTCATACGATTGAATTCCAGCGTAAGTGCTGACATTTCATCACGTGTTTCCGATTTAACCCGTACAGTCATATCCCCTTCAGCAATACAGCGGCTGGCGTGCCAGATACGATTGACCGAAGTCTGAACTGACAGGTAGAAACCTGAATACAGGTAGATAATCAGCAACAACACAAAGATCAGCGCAACAAGCAACAGATAGAGCTTTCGACTGTCAGCCAGCAGACGCTGCTCAAGCAGGTGATCAACCTGTGGCAGTAATACCTGACTCAATTGATGCAGGGAATCAATATCTCGGCTGGTGCTGCTGAAATACTGCTGCCAGGGCAGCTCCAGAGACATTGCCATGATGACCTCTTCATCCATTCTGTCACGCACCTTCAGCAAGGATTCGTCAGCACTGATCGCCAAAGGCTCAAGCTCAGGGGCGCTGGCATAAACCGGTTCTACTGCCTGAGCCATCACCTGGTGCAGATCATGCTGAGCATCGCTAAGACCATCAAAAATCAGGTTAAGACGATCACTGAGACTGGATTCCATAAAATCGCCATTCAGAGCATACACCCCGTAGCTGCGACTTCGTCCCATCAGCTCAAGTCCGGAAGACAGCTCCCGCACTACCAGATTAACCTGATTCAGCACAGCGTCACTGGGATCCTTGGTCAAACCGCTCACCTGAGCAATGGAGCGCTGCAGACGCAACAGATCACTGACAAAGTCATGATAAACATTAAACTGTGCATCAATCGCACCCTGGTTACTGGCTCCCTCACTGCTCAGCCGTTGCCAGTGCTGAACCACTGTATCCAGATTAGTCTGTATCGGCGCCTGTTTAATCAAAGGTGATGTGGAAGACTGGAGGGGTTGCAGATGTTCAACTACCTCAATACGCTGCTGTTCGATTAGAGCGCCAAGATCAGCCACGTCACGATAGTGCTCAACCGCCCGCAGGTCCCGGTAACGTTCGGCAGACTGAATCAATCGGGAAGTCTGCTGCAGAAGTACAACGCCCTCCTTTTCCAGTGCAGTGACAGCGAGCCCCTGATAAGCCTGACTAATCAGAATATAACTCATGACCGATAATGGCAGAAGAAACAGCAGACTGATCAAGCCGAACTTATAGATATATCTAAGTTGGTTCATCAGATAAACAGCAGGGTATAAAAAGCTTTTCACGGCAAGCTCCAAACGTGACTCATTGGCATAATCCAATGTGAAACAACGTTTTTTTTATTATTGTGGTGTGCACGATCGATTACCTGACTCCAGAGATCATTACACTAATGCGTAGCAAGGATGTTAGCGAACCCCGGTCTGGTGAGCTATGACGGAAAAGGTCAGTGATTAAAGTCTGCTGACGTTAAGTGTCAGTCTAACTGTGCAGCATTATTTTTAATTGACACCGCCAGCGTTGATAGCTGGCGGCGTCATAGGCTGATACCACCAATTGATCGGCAACTTCGTATGCACAAAACCAATTTTCTCAAACAATATCAAATTGATTCATGATGATTGCTTGCTGGAAGCTGTCCGCAGAGGTATGCGCTACTACAATTTATTCAACATAGTCGTATTTACGTGCTGCGTTAACAGTAACACACTCGATAAGTCCGCCAATGGACATATACATTAATGAGTTTCTCGACTGGTTCCGGTGAGCTAAGAGTAAACCCACAACAGCACCAAAGGCCGTACCTTGCAGCTGCTCACTAGAGGGATTACCATGCAGCATTGCAGAAGCCAAATGTTCGCAATTAAAGCCTAACACCCCATATTTTTTTGCTTTATTAATCAATTGCTCAGCTTGTATTAAAAGCTTGTTCATCTTCTCGTCGCTTAGGTAGCTTAAAACTACTTTCACAGGTTTACCGTCTGCGAAATCATCCTTGACACAAATCTGTACATTTCCATTTGGAGAGTTGTGAAGCACTCCCCCTTCACCTAGATAGAGTTATGGTGATTTCTGGTGTACGGGGGAGATAAGAGGATGGCGTATCCTGTTGATTGATCACGACCAAGATCGCAATCAACAGAAGGTGATACGCCATGACCAAGTCTACTCTGAGAGCTCTTTCACAACCAGAAGAACTGATGACAGATACGCTTACCGTGTTGTTACGCAACGGCGCACGTGAGCTGCTCGCACAAGCAGTGGAAGCCGAGCTCCAGGTGCTTCTGGAGCAGCATGCTGAACATCGGCTGCCGGATGGTCGCAAGGCTGTCGTCCGCAATGGCTATTTGCCCGAGCGCACTGTCCAGACCGGCATCGGCGATGTCGAGATCAAGGTGCCGAAGGTCAGGGACCGCAGTGGCTCCGGCGTCCGCTTCAACAGCTCTCTGTTGCCGCCATACCAGAAGCGGGCTCGGAGTGTCGAGGAGCTGCTGCCCTGGCTGTGTCTGAAGGATGTGAGCACGGGCGATTACCAGGATGCGCTAGCCTCATTATTGGGTGATCAGGCCAAATGACTTTCCGCCAACACGATCAGTCGGTTGAAGCAGCATTGGTCTGACGAACACCGGAGCTGGTGTCAGCGTGATCTTAGCCAGAAGCGGTATGTGTAGATGGCATCTACAGCAACGTCCGCATGGATGACCGCCTCTGCCTGCTGGTTATCATCGGTGTCACAGAGCATGGCCGCAATGAGCTGGTCGCCGTTGAGGACGGCTACCACGAGTAAGAAGCCAACTGGTCAGAGCTGCTGCTGGGCCTGCGTGAACGAGGCCTGGTGCTCAGCCCCAAGCTAGCGGTCGGCGATGGTGCCCTTGGATTCTGGAAAGCACTGTCTAAGTGCTATCCCGATACCCGCCATCAGCGCTGCTGGGTGCATAAGACGGCCAACACCCTGACTGCGGTGCCGAAGTCGGTTCAGCCCAAGGTGGAGGCGGCATTGCATGAGATTTGGATGGCCGAAACGAGGGATGATACACACAGGGCCTTTGACCGGGCTCTAGTGCGCTTCGAGTCGAAGTATCCCGGTGCTATGGAGCGCCTGCGCAAGGATCGGGATGAACTGCTGGCTTTCTACGATTTCCCGGCAGAACATTGGGTTCACAACCGGACAACCAATCCGATCGAATCCACGTTCGCGACCGTCCGGCTGAGAACCAAACGAGCCAGGAACTGTGGCTCACGCGAGATCACATTGGCGAAGGTCAACAAGTTGCTGGAGTCAGCGCAGAAGAATTGGAAGCGGATCAAAGGATTTAATCTGCTGACCCTCGTGGTCAACAACGTGAAGTTCAAGGACGACGAACAAATACAAGACCAGTCAGACAGGAGCGCGGCCTGATGGCCATACACCAGATTTAACAATAACTCTAAATAAACACAACGATAGTCAATGTAACTGGCTGTATATTAGGATATATTATTAAAATTGAAAGTCAAAATGGTTAGGATTGGCTGACTAAGACCTATCTGGCTAAACTCGGATTGCTGGACTCAACAAGGTGTAGACATCTTGTCTCGAATTCGTAACCTGCTTATCAATGACAAAGAGTTGGCGAAACTAATGCTCCGTTACAAAATTGGCAGCAGAGGCTAACAGGTACTGCACCAGAAAAAACTACGAAGAATGTTCTGACAAGTTTTAGTTTGAGATAAATTATGGATATAGATGGCTTAAAACCAGAAGTGCAGGCGCGCTTATTAATTGATGAACATCTTAAGCTTGCGGGTTGGAAAGTACAGACTTGGCCAGCGACTAACTTAGGTGAATCCTTGGGTGTGGCGATTCGTGAATACCCGACGGACTCTGGCCCTGCTGACTACATATTGTTTGTGAATCGCAAAGCGGTTGGTGTGATCGAAGCGAAAAAAGATGACACCATTTTATCAAATGTTGAAGACCAAACGCTGCGTTACGCCACTAGCAAGTTAAAGTTTAGCCAACACTCTGAACCTTTATCTTTTCTGTTTGAAGCGACTAGCCAAGTTATTCATTTTACCGACCTTCGAGATCCTGATCCGCGTGCTCGGGAAATTTTTCATTTTTATAAGCCTGAAACTTTACAAGACTGGATGAAACAAGAAAGGTCGCTGCGCACTCGCTTAAAACAGCAGATGCCAGAATTGCCTAAAGCCAATCTGCGTGAATGCCAAATTAGCGCCATAACGGGTCTTGAAAAATCATTAGCGGCAAACCGTCCGCGATCACTTATTCACATGGCAACAGGCGCAGGTAAAACATTTACTGCGATTAATGCCGTCTATCGATTGCTTAATCATGGTGGTGCAAAACGCATTCTATTTTTAGTTGATACACGCAATTTAGGTAAACAAGCACAGCAAGAGTTTCATGCCTTTAAACCGCAAGGCAAGCAAACCTTTTTTCATGAAAACCACATAGTGCAACGCTTAACCAATAGCACTATCGACAGTGCTGCTGAGGTGTGCATTTGTACCATTCAGCGCATGTATTCAATTTTAAGCGGCAAGCCTATTGATGATAGTGCTGAAGACATCTCGCTGCATGAAATTAAGCAAAATCAACAGCAAGCGAAATGGGTTAAATACAATCCAGCCGTGCCGATTGAAACCTTTGATTTTATTATCGTAGATGAATGCCACCGCTCTATTTACAACTTGTGGAAGCAGGTGCTCGACTACTTTGATGCCTTTATCATAGGTTTAACTGCCACACCCGATAAACGCACCTTTGGCTTTTTTAATGAAAATATCGTTGCTGAATACAGCTATGAAGACTCAGTGCTGGATGGTGTTAATGTTGGTTACGACGTCTATGAAATTGAAACTGAAATTGGTAATAAAGGCGCAGAGCTAAAAGCTAAAGAGTGGCTTGATCACCGTGACAAACTCACCCGCAAAAAACGCTGGGCGCAAGCAGAAGAAGACAGTAACTACACCAGTAAAGAACTCGACCGCTCTGTGGTCAACGTCAGCCAAATTCGTCAAGTAATTAAGGCAATGAAAAAGGCGGTTGAAACCGAGATTTACCCAAATCGTAAAGAGGTACCTAAAACGTTAATTTTTGCCAAAACCGACAGCCACGCCGACGACATCATTCAAATTGTGCGTGAAGAGTACGAACAAGGGAATGCGTTTTGTAAAAAAGTCACCTACAACGCCAAAGATCCCGATGGTATTTTGAATGATTTTCGTAACGACTATAACCCACGTATTACCGTAACGGTCGATATGATAGCTACAGGCACAGACGTAAAACCACTGGAAATACTGCTCTTTATGCGCGATGTGCGCAGTAAAGGCTATTACGAACAAATGAAAGGTCGGGGAGTGCGTAGTTTAAGCTATGAAGACCTGCATAGCGTCAGTAAAAGCGCTACCACAGACAAAGATCGTTTTGTTCTGATTGATGCTGTCGGCGTAGAAAAGTCACTGAAGACTGAAAGCCGCCCACTTGAACGCAGCCCTAACCTGTCAATGAAAGACTTATTGCAAGGTGTAGCGATGGGGCATCGCGATGACGACACCATTCAAAGCCTTGCCAACCGTTTAACCCGATTAAGTAAACAGCTTGATAAACGCGGGCTGGCCGAAGTTGAAAAGCTTACCGGTAAACCACTGCCGCAAGTAGCCAGAGACTTACTCACTGCCCTTGACCCAGATGTGATTAACCAGCGGGCCCTTGCCAATGCTAAAGCAGCAGGTATTACCCGCAGTGCTGAGTCTTTAACCGATAGCGAGCGACAAACCGCTAAATCGCAGTTAATAGACCAAGCCTGCCAAACCTTTGATAACCCAGATACCCGCGAAGGAATTGAATCAGCCCGAAGGCAGCGCGAGCAGCTTATTGATCACATCAACTTAGATACAGTGACCTATTCTGGCTACAGCATCCAAGCCGCCGACAATGCAGCAAAAGTTATTCAAAGCTTTAAGGACTTTATCGAGCAACATAAAGACGATATTCAAGCGCTTAGCTTTTTTTACCAGCAGCCGTATCAGCGCAGGGGCTTAACTTTTGCCATGTTAGAAGAACTGCACCAAGCTTTAAGCAAGCCGCCCTTGTTGCTCACTACCGAAAAAATATGGAGTGCCTATGAGCGCCTCAATCAGAGCAGCCAGCATGCAGCGGGTAAAAACAGCAACAAAAAAGTGAACAGCCAAAGGCAACTGACGGATATTATCTCGCTGATCAGGTTTGCCAGTGGTTTAGACAGCGAGCTAAAACCCTTTGCCGAACAAGTTGATGCCAAATTTAAGAAATGGATTTTTCGCCATAACGCGCAGCGATCAACAGCATTTACGGAGCAACAAACGCAGTGGCTCCGTTTGATGAAAGATCATATTGCTGCAAGCTGCGCCATCGAACGGGATGACTTTGACTACAGCCCCTTTTCCGACCATGGTGGTTTACAAAAAGCTTGGAGTTTATTTGCTGTTAGCAACCCAAACAGCAGTGGTCAAGATAATGAATTAGATCGCTTATTGGCTGAAATGAATCAGGAATTAATTGCGTGAGTGAAGTAGAAAAATTGCCGCAAGGTTGGGGTACAACAAAACTATCAGAGATAGCTTCCCTAATTCGAGGGATATCGTACAAAAAAGCCGAGTCGATAGATTCGATTAAAGAGGGATATTTCGGTGTATTAAGGGCAACCAACATCAATAATGGTACTTTAGACTTTAACAATTTAGTTTTTGTCCCTTCAAGTAATATCAATGATAATCAATTTCTAATTGCTGGAGATGTTGTAATAGCAGCATCAAGTGGCAGTAAAGATATTGTCGGCAAAGCTGGCCAATTTTTCTCATCTGAAAAAGTATCTTTTGGTGCTTTTTGCAGTGGATTACGACCTGATAAATATTTAAATCAAAAATATTTTGGTTTTTATTTTCAAAGTCATGAGTACAGACATACTGTTGCAGAGCTTTCATCAGGTTCAAATATAAACAATTTGAAAACGTCAGATTTGTCTAATCTACCATTCCCTATTGCACCTGTTAACGAACAAAGCCGCATAGTCGACAAACTCGAAGAACTTTTCTCTGAGCTCGATGCTGGTGTGAAAGAACTCAAAACCGCGCAAACCAAACTCAGCCAATATCGCCAATCGCTATTAAAAAGTGCAGTTGACGGTTCCCTAACCGAGCAATGGCGTGCCGAAAACAGTGCCCAAGTGCAAGAAACTGGCGAGCAACTATTAGCGCGCATTTTAAAGCAGCGCCGCGAGCAGTGGCAGCAACAAAAACTCACTGAGTTTGCCGAAAAAGGCAAAACACCCCCTAAAAATTGGCAAGATAAATACCCCGAACTCATGCAACCCGACACCACCGATTTACCTAAGCTGCCAGAAGGTTGGGTGTGGGCTAGTTTAGGGCAATGCTTTAAGGTAGAAGTTGGCGCTACACCAAGTCGTAAACAACCTACCTATTGGGGTGGTGAAATTCCGTGGGCAAGCTCAGGTGAAGTGCAGTTTGGTAGGATCAAAGATACAAAAGAAAAAATTACCGAAGGTGGTTTGAAAAATAGTAGCACCCAAATCAACCCCAAAGGGTCAGTCCTTTTGGGGATGATCGGTGAAGGCAAAACTCGTGGGCAATCCGCTATTCTAGATATTGATGCAGCAAACAACCAGAATTGTGCAGCACTTTGGGTACCAAATTCGGGAATATCATCAGAGTATGTGTTTTATTGGCTATGGTCTCAATATGATAAAACACGTAGTGGAAGTAGTGGAAACAATCAACCAGCCTTAAATAAGTCATTAGTTGAAAAAATGCCAATTGCTATCTCATCAATAAAAGAAATGGCGTTTATAGGTAGTTATTTATCGGAAGAGTTTACTAGTGTCGATAAAAAAACATCTGATATATATTTTGCTCTAAAGCAGTCAGCAGCTCAACGTAAAAATATCTTAAAGTCAGCTTTTTCCGGCCAACTGGTACCACAAGACCCTAATGACGAACCGGCTTCGGTATTACTTGAAAAAATCAAACTCGAACGCGAAGCCTTGGCGAAAAAGCCCAAAACTAAACAAATTAAGACAAAATCAGCTATGAAAAAAATTACAGTGGAAGAGCTTGCCAAATGGGTGGATAATTACAAAGGCAACAGCTTTACGTTTGAAGAGTTACAAACAGCATTTCAAGGTGATTATGACCAGTTAAAAGACTGTGTATTTGACATGCTAAGTGCTGATAAGCCACTATTTAAACAAGTGTTCGACCAGAAGTTGAATGCGATAACGTTTATCAAGGAAGGTAAATGAAACTTGTACGATTAAACATAATTGATGCTGATACCTGTGGCGGTTTACTGAATGGGGTGATAGTTAATTTTCGTAATGGACTGGTTGAAACAGATAGTTTTTCCCCATTATGTTTAATAGGTCCAAATGGCACAGGAAAATCACAAGTATTACAAATTATTGCGGAAGTATTTCAGTTAGCATTCTCAACATTCTTACCGCAAGAAGAGAAAACTAAGGTAAACAAAAACTTAGAGTTTGAGCTGGAGTATTATATTTCTTGTGGTGATGCTGAGCCTAGTAGGTTATTGCTGAAAACAGAAAAAGTACGTAACAAAATAAATTTATCACTGAGACTATTTAATGATGGCGAATGGGAAACCCTCGAGCCTGAACGAATTGAAAAATATTTACCTTCTTTAGTTGTGGGATATACGTCAGGTGACAATGAAACTTTAAGTAGACCCTTCTACGCTAGCCGAAGTAGATATGCTAGGGAAGTCGCAACAAGTGCGATGCCTTCTGGCGATAAATACAACGTCATCAAAGATTCGAAGCTGATGCTTATTGATTATGGGACTAGCCTGGAAGTCTTAATAGCTAATTTGTTGCAAAATGACAATGAAGCGAGAAAGTATTTGTTAGCTGAGCCAAAATTGAACGAGCTACATTCTTTCCGATGCATTGTTCAATTAAACCATCCTGGCGCGCCTGGTAAGGATGGGATTTTATTAACTAACGAATTAGAGGAATCGATTGATAACTTGTCAAAATGTTGTACTTGCTCGAACTATGAAGCCAAGTCAAGGACTTATACCTTTGATTTCCTTGTTCAAGATAACACATATTTAGCTTTTAACCACTATTGGGGAAAAGACGCTTTAAAGCTTTACTCTGATTTTCACAAACTATCTATGCTCAATGACTTGATGATAAAAGGTAATGGAGTTTTTAAACAGGATCCTTATGAAAAAGGTTTTTCTTCTCGGTTAGTTGAACCAGTCGATAGTGATAAAGTGTTTAGGTTTGAGAAAATCAAGTTTTTGTCCAGTAAATCTAATACACCTGTTGAGTATGTATCGCTGTCTGACGGCGAACATCAACTAGCTCAGCTATTAGGTACCCTTTGTATGGTTGACTACCCTAATGCGTTATTTTTAATGGATGAGCCTGAAAGTCACTTCAATCCAAAATGGCGAGTGGAGTTCATATCAAAAATTATGAACCTTCCGACAACAAGTAAAGAAAAATGTAAAAATGAAGGTAAACGTTTATCACAGACTTTAGCTTCACAACAAGAATGTCTAATCACAACACATTCCCCGTTTGTTCCTTCAGATATGCAAAGCGACAATGTATTAATATTTAAAAAAGATCCTACAAGCGGAAAAATAGAATCCAGAAATCCTAATATTCAAACTTACGGGAGTACTTTTGACACAATCCTTGAAGAATGCTTCAGTATCTCACCCCCTATGTCTGACCTACCGAAAGTTGAAATTGAGCTGTTATTGAAGTCGGATGATGTTGAAGCGATTAAGAAAGGTATTGGTCGGCTGGGTGATTCTGTCGAGCGGATGTACCTTGCCGACAGAATAAGAATTTTAAAAGCAAAGGAAAGCCAATAACATGTTAAGAAGTTATCCTATTGCTGCTACTGCGGATAATTGGTTACACGATGCTATTATTGGAATAATTCAGGATGTCCACGATAAATTAAGTATCGGTGAAACTATAAAAAGTAAGCAATCCACTTGGTTTGATCTTGTTTCTGAGCGACTTACAGGAAAAAAAAAGGATAGGCTAATTGGGTTGTCTGGAGTAAAAGATCGGCTATTTTCTTTTAAAGACGCATATGCCAATCTTGACCAAACTGATCGCAACATGGTTTTGGCCACGCTGGTGAGTCAGAATGAAATTGCAAATTTATTAAATAGAACTTTGCAGCCAAAGGTGATAAGCCAAACTCACCCTGTGATCCATGAAAAAGCAAAAGACTTATTTGTATTTTGTTTTAAAAAGCTGACTGATTTAGATGTCAGGGCTGGTCAATACAGCATTATATTTGCCAGTTTAACAGATAAGATCTGTCCGTTTTGTGGGATAGAAAGAGTAATGAACCCTGCAGAAACAGCGCAAGACCAAGATCATTATCTGGCAAAAAGTATTTATCCATTTTGCGCCGCTAACTTAAGAAATTTAGTTCCGATGTGTCGTTGTTGTAATCGTGATTTCAAAAAAGATAAAGATGTTATCCAAAGTGGTTCAAGAAAAGCCTTTGACCCTTACAACTGTACACAACCTAAAATCACCTTAAACCAAACAATAATTTTCGAAGATAGCTCACCTATTAAATTTGATTGGAATATTGATTTTCTTACTAACACCGAGGAAGCTGAAACTTGGGATTCAGTGTTTGATATCCGCACACGCTATAAGCGAGATATATTGAATGAGTACTTTAGCAAATGGTTGTGGTCCTTCTCAGAAAAATGCCGTAAAAACAGGAAGCGTGGATATATAGGCAATGATCTTACTTCTAATCAAATTAGACAGCAACTAGCTAATTATCAAGAAGATAAAGCTGAAAATCCAAACATTGGCCTTGCTGGCTTTCTAGAGCCCTTAGTCTTTGAATTTCTGTTGCAAAAATATGATGAAAATAACCCTTCTATTGTTAGCTTGGTAAGACTAGCTGTTCTAGGGCAACAAGAAATTCAAGATATTGAGGCCGCTTAATGTCAAAACTTACTATCGAACCCAAACTGTTTTCAGATATCCAAACCTTAATCACCCAAGCCAAGCAACAAACAGCAGTGGCAGTCAATGCCTCTCTAACCAAAATGTATTGGCAAATTGGTCAGCGTATCAATCAAGAGCTATTAAAGGGTGAACGTGCCGAATATGGCAAACAAATAGTTGCCAATTTAGCCCAGCATCTTACGCAAACCTTTGGTAAAGGTTGGAGTGCACGCAACATCGCTTACATGATGCAGCTTAATGAACAATTTCCAGAGCAACAGATTTTGCACACACTGTGTGCAAAATTGAGTTGGAGCCATTTTAGGCAATTGATCAGCTTAAAAGATCCTCTGGCTCGTGAGTTTTACACGCAAATGTGCGTAACCGAAACCTGGAGTGTGCGCACACTGAGTCAGCGTATCGACAGTATGTTGTTTGAACGAACGGCGTTGTCAAAAAAACCTGTTGAAACCATCAAACTTGAGTTACAACAATTAGCTGAGCAGAAGCATATATCACCCAACATGCTGCTTAAAGATCCTTACGTGTTAGATTTTTTAGGGCTGAATGACCATTACCTTGAAAAAGACTTAGAAGATGCCATTTTACGTGAGCTTGAGCAGTTTTTGCTTGAGCTTGGCTCTGGTTTTTCGTTTATTGCTCGGCAAAAACGCATTCAGCTTGATGGTGATGATTTTTATATCGATTTATTGTTTTATAACCGCCAACTCAGGCGCTTAGTGGCCATTGATTTAAAGCTAGGCAAATTCAAGCCCCACTACAAAGGCCAAATGGAGCTGTACCTTCGTTGGCTAGATAAACATGAACGCCAAGCGGGCGAGCAAGCACCGCTGGGTATTATTTTGTGCGCACAAAAAAACCAAGAGCAAATCGAATTGCTGGAAATGGATGAAGTGGGCATTCACGTGGCTGAATACTTGGCGGTGCTACCAAAACGGGAAGTATTGCATCAACGTTTACAAGATGCGATTAATTCTGCCAAAAATCGGTATAATTCATCCCCCATAGACAGCCGTAGTTCTGAGTGCAGTCAATCAGATTTGGATAGTAAAAAATGAATGCACCCGCATTGGTTCAAAAAGTTTGGAATTATTGTCATACCTTGCGTGATGACGGTGTTGGTTATGGTGACTATTTAGAACAGTTAACCTACCTGCTGTTTTTAAAAATGGCTCACGAATACTCGCAGCCCCCTTACTCACGTGATACCAAAGTACCGAGCGACTACAACTGGGATTCATTAACAGGTCTAACCGGTGAAACACTAGAAAACCAATACCGTAGGGTATTAAAAAAACTCGCGGATGCCCCGGGTATGCTGGGCGCTATCTTTTATAAGTCTGAGAACAAAATCCCCGACCCAGCTAAGTTGTCGCGCATTGTCAAAATGATTGATGAAGAGAGCTGGATCAGCCTTGATGCCGATGCCAAAGGCGATTTATACGAAGGTTTACTGCAAAAGAACGCCGAAGATACTAAAAGTGGTGCTGGTCAGTACTTTACCCCGCGCCCGTTAATTGATGCCATGCTAGCATGTGTGCGCCCTGAGCCTAAGAAAACAATTTTAGATCCTGCTTGCGGTACAGGCGGCTTCTTTTTAAGCGCCAGTGATTGGATTGCTTATGGCGATAAGCAGTGGATTGAAAAAGGCATGAACCACTGGAACCCCGCTAAAGATAACGCCAGCACGATTGCTAAATCAAAGCTTAACAAAGACCAAGTGAAGTTCTTACGTGATGAGACCTTCGTTGGTAATGAGATTGTGCCTTCAACTCGTCGCATGTGTTTAATGAATTTGTTTTTACACAATATTGGCAGTATTGATGGCGAGCCTAAAGTTGCCCGTGCCGATGCTTTGTTAACCGCTATTAAAGGTGAAGACAAGGTTGATTACGTATTAGCTAACCCGCCATTTGGTAAAAAAAGCAGTATGACGATTACCAATGCTGAAGGTGGCGAAGACAAAGAAGCCTTAACCTATGAGCGCCAGGACTTTTGGGCTACCACTACCAACAAACAGCTTAATTTTTTACAGCACATTGTTGCGAGCTTAAAGGATACAGGCAAAGCAGCGGTCGTATTACCTGATAACGTATTATTTGAAGGCGGTTCAGGCGAACGTATACGCCGTAAGTGGTTAAATAACTGTGACGTACACACTATTTTACGCTTACCAACAGGGATTTTTTATGCCAATGGCGTAAAAGCAAACGTGGTGTTTTTTGATAACGCACCTCGTGATGAAAAGGTGCACACCAAAAGTATTTGGTTTTATGACCTAAGAACCAATAAGCACTTCACGCTAAAACAACGCCCTATGATGTTGAGTGATCTCAAAGATTTTATTCAGTGCTACAACCCTGAAAATCGCCATGTTCGCAAAGAGACCGAGCGTTTCAAGTATTACAGCTACGATGAACTAATTAACCGCGACAAAGCCAGCCTTGATGTGTTTTGGCTTAAAGATGACAGTTTGGATAATCTAGATAATCTTCCTCCACCAGAGATACTTCAACAAGAAATCATCGATCATTTGGAAGCTGCTCTGGCAGCGTTTAGAGATGTTGCTGTTGGATTAGGGACAAATAAGTAGTCATTAATAGGAAAGGGGCCTAGGCCCCTTTCTCAATTTAACTATTGAAGCCTGAAACAAAATCGCCGTGTATTGGCAGCCCTGTTCGCAATGTTAACGCAAAGCCTGCACCAACGTATCGACAACATACTCGACACCGCCGGATTAACCGAACAACGCACGCAAATGGTGGGTGCACTTTCGCATGACCAAAACAATGACTGGAAATAATGCGAATAGCCGCTGAATTATGGCTGCCTGCTTATTAAGGCATCTGCCACAACTTGCCATGCATCCAGTTTCGCCTGAAAAGACAGGCTGGCATGAGCCGGGCTGGTAGAGGGTAAGCGCTGACAGTTCAATGATTCCAACGCCAAAGGCTTGAGCACATGCCGGTTGAAGCTCTTCCAGGCTTTTTCACCATTACAAAATACCGAGTCTATTTGTGGATAGCACTCAAAAAAACGCTCGAAATCATTGGGTACTTCTGAAGTCAGGCAAATGGCTGTATCAAGACTCCCCTGTCGCTGACAGGCCTGTAACACATCCCAGACAGCCACACCGCGAGCCTGTAGTTCAGCCACTCGCTGCGCATAAGGTAAGGTCAAATCAAATTCGAAGAGTTCGGCCATGATCGGCCAGAAGGTGTTGCGGGGGTGGGCATAATAAGCCTGGGCACGAATCGAAGCCTCACCTGGCATACTGCCGAGAATGAGGACCCGTGCCCCTTCAGCCACTAAGGGTGGGAACCCTTGAATAACTGGTAGCTTATCCATTGAATAGACGTTATCGACGCGCGGGTCGATGACCTCGAGCCAGCTCACCTGAACGCACACCATCACGGTGCCCGGTTGCGGGTTTACGCCTGGCACCCTGAGGTTTATGTCTGGGTGCAGCCAGGCTGGAATCAGGTAAAGGGTGAACCGGCTCAAAACCGGCTACCACACGACGCTCCAGCACTTTTTTGGTCAGACGTTCAATCGAACGCAAGTGATCCAGTTCATCCGCACACACCAGTGACACAGCTATACCGACCTTTCCGGCACGTCCGGTACGACCAATACGGTGCACATAGTCTTCCGGCACATTTGGAAGGTCATAGTTAACCACATGGGGTAGATGATCAATATCCAGACCACGCGCCGCAATATCCGTTGCCACCAATACCCGCACCTCACCGGCTTTAAAATCAGCCAGGGCTTTGGTACGCGCATTCTGGCTCTTGTTACCATGAATAGCGATAGCGGTAATATGGTTAGATTCCAGCTGTTTGGTCAGCTTGTTGGCACCATGTTTGGTACGGGTAAACACCAGCACCTGCTGCCATTTCCCCTGATGAATCAAGTTACATAACAAGCCAGCTTTCTGGTTTTTATCCACCGGACTGATCCACTGCTCAACACTAGGTGCGGCGGCATTCGACGGGGTTACCGACACTTCCTGCGGATCATTGAGCAAACCCTTGGCGAGTTTACGTATCTCAGTTGAGAAGGTTGCCGAGAACATCAGCGTCTGACGCTTGGCAGGCAGGATCGCCATAATGCGCTTGATATCATGGATAAAGCCCATGTCCAGCATCCGGTCGGCTTCATCCAGTACCAGTACTTCGAGCTGATCAAAACGCACTGCATTTTGCTTATACAAATCCATCAACCGACCCGGTGTGGCGATCAATACATCTACACCCTTGCGCAGCTTCATCATCTGCGGATTGATTTTTACACCACCAAACACGACAGCCGAGCGCAATGGCAGATAGCGGCTATAAGTGCTCACACTTTCAGCAACCTGAGCGGCCAATTCACGTGTCGGGGTTAAAATAAGGGTGCGTACCTGGTTAGCCGTCGCTGGCTTACCCTGGCTTAAGCGTTCCAGAATCGGCAGGGTAAAACCGGCTGTTTTTCCTGTACCCGTTTGCGCAGCTGCCATCAGGTCTTTGCCTGCTAGCACCAACGGAATGGCCTGGCTCTGGATCGGGGAAGGTGTATCGTAGCCTTGTTCAACTACTGCTTTCAGAATGGAGTCAGATAACCCCAGTGTGGCAAAACTCATTAAATCATCTCTTGGTTAAATCGCCGAATTCGCGCATCCAACCTTGAAAAAGAGCTGGCGGATTAAAAACACCGGAACAGGTTTCATCGTTGCGCTAACAGCAGTATGGCCAACTGGCCTGATGCAGGAAAGGGCCGTCGAAATTCCGGTCAAACACCCTGCCAACAAAAAAAGCCGTCACGTCGGACGGCTCGTTGGCGGCAGTTTATCGCATCAGGCCAGACAAAGCATCTTTTTCATGGGATTGTCGTGGGTTTGGGGCTGATGGGGTCGGCGTTTGTCTGACTCGCCGTGAACCCATCCCTGGGGGCTCCAGTGCGCCGTCCTGGCGCACAGGGTCAGCCAAACCCGATCCCATCACCCCCCCACCAAAGATGGGTGCCAGCGTGAAGTTGATTTGGCAGAGGACTGTGGGCGGGGTGGTGGTATCGCTTTGGAGTGACCGTCTGGCGCCATGGATGGCGACAGCCGAGCGGCCAGGACGGCGAAAAGCGTGTCGCACCAAAGCGATACCACCACCCCTGCATGACACAGACCCAATGACCTTAGCAGGCTAAGCCATCAAAAAGCAGCCAACCAAACCCCAACACCCAGCATCAAACTACCCGCAATCCGATTAAGCAGACGCACATTGTGAGCATGCTGCAGGAACAAGCGCAAAGCCTTACCACCACCGGCATAAATCAGCATACAAACCAGTTCCAGCAGCACAATAATACCCAACAACAAGGATAACTGCGGTACCAGCGGCTGACTCTGATCGATAAAAGGCGGCAACAGCGCCACGTGGAAAGCCCAGCCTTTGGGGTTAGCCACGGCTGTCACAAACCCCTGCATAAACAACTGCCAGGCTGACACAGTCTGACGCACAGCAGCAGTTTCCGGAATGGCCATGCGGCCACGCGACTGCCACATCTGTACTCCCACATAGATCAGATACGCACCACCAATCCACTTAAATACCTGAAAGAAACCGGGGTAGGTCAACAACACCGCCGCCACACCGAGTACAGCGAGCAAAGCGACCAGTGCCACACCGAGCATTTCTCCCCACATCATCCACAGGGTTCGTTTAACACCGAGGGTGATGCCCAACGTCATCGCCAGGGTCATACACATGCCCGGTGTCACAGAGACAAAGAAAAATGTAGGAATAAAAACAGACAACATAGCCAGATTCATGAGTGGGTGCTCGCCGTACTTCAACTAAAGAAAACAGTGTAAACCAAGCCTTGAGCCTACTGGGTTAAAATTTCGTCATGATGACAAATTGGCTGATAGCGGGGATGCATTGCTCTGACTTCCCTTATACACTCAAGGCAGAACTCAGGAGGTCACGTGAAAATACTGTTTGTATCCCCTGATCCGCGCCCCGAGCGCTGGATCACCCCTTTGCAGGCGGCCCTGCCCGATGCTGAACTCATCGCATGGCAGGATGATATGCCACCGCAACAAGCCGATTATGCGCTGGTGTGGCAACCCCCAGCGGTACTATTTGAAAATGAACCTGGACTCAAGGCAATTTTCAACCTGGGAGCCGGTGTAGATGCCTTGCTTAAGCTTCCTGCCCTACCGGATGCATTACCCATTTACCGGCTGGAAGATGCCGGCATGTCGGCACAGATGGCTGAATACCTGGTTCACCAGATAGCCGAAATCACCCGTGCCATGCCGATTTATCGTCAACAGCAACAAGATAAATACTGGAAAATGCAAGCGCCCTGCCGCCGTAAAGACTGGCCGATTGGTCTGTTGGGATTGGGACAGATCGGCAACAAAGCCGCTCAGGCACTGGCATTGTTGGAATACCCTGTTGCCAGTTGGACCCGTCAGGCCAAAACCTTTCCAGGTGTCGAAAGCTTCAGTGGTCAGGACGCACTGGCGAGTTTCCTTGGCAGAACCCGCATCCTGATCAACACCCTGCCACTGACAGCGGAAACCCAGGGCATTCTCAATCAGTCACTGCTATCGCAGTTACAACCGCAGAGCGTGCTCATTAACGTCGGCCGTGGACAGCATCTGAATGAAGATGACCTGCTGGCCGCATTGGATGAGGGCCAGTTACTGCATGCGGTGCTGGATGTGTTCGAGCAGGAGCCTCTGCCAGAAACACACCCCTTCTGGTCACACCCACAGATCACCCTGACACCGCATATTTCGGCACCTACGCTGCGTGAAGAAACCATCCGTCAGATAGCCGAGAAACTGCAAGCACTGCAAGCGGGCGAAAGCATCAGCGGACAGGTTGATCGCCAACGCGGGTATTAATACGACTACAAACGCACCAGGGCCTGATGCGTCAGGCCCTTCACACTTTTCGCAGAATCACTGAACCGACCGAATACCCCGCCCCGAACGAGCTGAGCAGACACAGATCACCCGCCTCCAAGCCTTCACGAAAACGCTGAAACGCAATAATGGAGGCCGCTGAGCTGGTGTTACCAAACTCATGCAGAATAGTCGGCGCTTCATGCGCTTCAGGGTCACGTCCCAGCACTTTGCGTGCGATCAGGCTGTTCATATTGATATTCGCCTGATGCAGCCACAAACGGCGCAGCTCCGAAGCTGACAGATTCAGCGAAGCAAGATGATCAATAAGCAGCTCAGCGACCATCGGCACCACATCTTTGAATACCTTGCGCCCTTGCTGCACGAAATAGGTATCGGCTGAGTCCGGATCACGGTCCTCACATTTGCTCAGAAAACCAAAGTTGTTGCGGATGTTATTGGAGAAGGCCGTTTTCAACCGGGTGCCCACAATGCTGAACTGATTAGCTGCACTGGCCAATTCAGCTGCCTCAACAATCATCGCGGTGCAAGCATCACCAAAGATAAAATGGCTGTCTCTATCACGGTAGTTCAGATGCGCAGAACAGATCTCCGGGTTTACCACCAGCACGCGCGAGGCGTTACCCGCCTGAATGGTATTGCTAGCCAACTGCAGGGCAAAGGTGGCAGACGAGCAGGCGACATTCATATCAAATGCAAAGCCACCGGCACCCAAAGCCTGCTGCACTTCGATGGCCACCGCCGGGTAGGCGCGCTGCAGATTGGAACAGGCCACAATGACGCAATCCAGATCGGCACCAGTTAATCCAGCCTCTTCCAATGCTTGAGCCGCCGCCTGCACCGCCATTTCAGCTTGCACGCTTAAGCTGTCATTATCGCGCGCAGCAATGAAAGGTTTGAGGCGCTCAGGGTCAAGAATACCCTGCTTATCCATCACATGGCGGCTAAGAATGCCTGAGGCTTTATCGATAAAAGCCGATGAAGAGGGTTGCAGTTCAGTTACTTCACCGATCGCTATACCTGCACTGTGGCGCGTATTATAGTCCGCCACATAACAGTTAAACGATTCGACGAGTTCGTCATTGTTGATAACATCTATTGGGGTATACAGGCCAACGCCACTGATTACGGTATTCAAACGGGGCACTCCAGTCAGGCTTGATCACGAGTCTTCATCCTACCTGTTATTATTATCAGATCAGGACGCTAAGGCATTGTCCTGCATGCTAGAAGCTAAATCCAGTCTCGAAAGCCAAAGATCGAAGTTGCCGCTATGAGATCACCAAGCTCAGGGTAATACCGCTCAACAGTTTCAGGCTTGTGGCAAGGGTATTGGGCTATTCATCCACCTTCAGGTAAGTTCTGACTCAGTATCTGTTTCAAAAACGTGACGAAAATCTACTGTTCGAGTTTCCCAGAACGCCAGGTTCAGATCCATCTCAATATCCTTCAGATGGTGGCTCATACACTGTACTGCCCTGCCCGAATCACGCTCTTCGATCGCCCGGATAATGTCACTATGTTCATCGCAACCACATTGAAGGTCGTTGTTTTTCTGATACAGGGAAATGATCAGTGAGCTACGGGTGATCAGATCATTCAGCATTTCTTCCAGCACAGAGTTACCGGCAAGCCTCGCCAATAGCAGGTGGAACTGACCAGACTCGCGAATAATGGCTTCTCGCGGTCCACTGCGAATGACCGATTGTTCCTTGTCGCGCTGTTTCTTCAGCCGCGATATATCAAGCGTCTGCACGCTACTCACCAGAATTTCGATAATGCCACGTTCAATCACCGACCGCGCAGTAAATACTGCCCGGGCCTCTTCAACGGAGGGCTGGGCGATGCTGGCACCCCGGTTGGGCTCGATGCTAACGATGCGGCGAAGTGCCAGTTGCTGCAAAGCCGAACGAACGTGGTTGCGGTTGGCCTTCAGACTGCTCACCAATTGCGCTTCAATCAGCCGGGTGCCGGGTGGCAGCCGTTGCTCAGCCACGGCCCGGGCAATGGTAGTGACGATGCGTTCGATCTCGGACGATTTATTGGTGGGTTTCATTTTTGCTCCAATATTATTAACAATCTTTCATTCTTTAAAGCACCGAACCTGTGCAGTAACCCTACTTACGCGCCCAAAACGAAGCATTTTTGAAGCCCGCAATGATTACTATATATATTCAAAATACCGCATAAACACAATGGAAATTGATAAAAATTGTATGAAGTCAGACGCTTATTAAGTGTTTAAGTAATCTGGCACCCACCTTGCACTATATCTATCATTAATTGTTAACAATTTGTGAGAATTACAGTATGGCGGGTTCGGTTGAATTAATCAAAACCAGCAAGTTTTATGACGGTCATCTGGCTGTCGATGGCATCAACCTCAAGGTGCCTGGTGGCAGCTATTGTTGCTTGCTGGGCCCTAGTGGTTGTGGCAAAAGCACCACCTTGCGGATGATCGCCGGGCATGAAGATGTCTCCGATGGCGACATCCTGCTCGACAATCGCAATGTGACCGCCTTGTCGCCACGCCAGCGCGGCACCGCCATGATGTTTCAGAACTACGCGTTGTTTCCGCACCTTTCGTGTCGGGACAACGTAGCCTATGGCTTGAAAATCGCAGGCAAGGGCAAGGCGGAACGTCATCGTGCCGCTGAAGAAATGCTGGAGCTGGTCAACATGGGTGCATTTGCCGACAAGTTGCCCGGGCAGCTCTCAGGCGGACAGCAACAACGCATCGCTCTGGCACGGGCGTTGATCTGCCGACCGGATGTAGTGCTGTTGGACGAACCTTTATCAGCACTCGATCCGTTCTTACGCGTAAAAATGCGCAAAGAATTAAAAAGTTTACAGCAACAGCTCGGTTTAACCTTTATCCATGTGACCCATTCGCAGGAAGAAGCCTTTGCCTTGGCTGATCTCGCCATCGTGATGTCGGATGGACGCATCGAGCAAAGTGGTCACCCACGCCATATTTTTGAAGCGCCGCGAACCGAGTTCGTAGCCAACTTTATTGGTGGACACAATGTTCTGCAGCCCAACGACGGAATGCCAGCCGACCTGCAGCAACCCTTTTCCATCCGCGCCGATCATCTGGTCATCGAGCCCCTGGATTACACCCCACCCAATACAGCTACCCGTCTGGAAGCAACCATCGTTGATATCGAATTCCAGGCACAGTTCTTCTTTGTGGAAACCCGACTGGACGATGGCCAGACGGTGATGTGCTATCTCCCCGAAGCCCGGATGAATGAATCTCTGGTATGTCTCGGTCAGCGCGTTGCGCTGCACTGGGAAAAGAGTGCTATCAATCTGTTCGATACCCCTGCAACAACTCGCTGAGGAACCAACGATGAATGACAACCATACCCCCGAAAACACCGCAGAAATAACGGCTAAAAGCAAAGGTCTGTCTCGCCGCAAGCTACTCAAAGGTGCCGCTAGCGTCGGCGCAGTAGCCTTAGGCAGTGGCGCTATTACCGGCTTTCCGATGATCTGGGCGCAGAATATCAAAAACGTTACGCTACGCCAGTTTGGCACCGGGGTGTCCAACCTCAATGCCATCGCCGACAAGTGCAAAGAGGACCTGGGCTTTAACCTCCAATTGACCTCCCTGGATTCTGACAGTGTTACCCAACGCGCGGTCACCCAGCCCAACTCCTATGACATCGCCGATATCGAATACTGGATCTGCAAAAAAGTGTTCCCATCGGGTGCAATGCAACCCCTGGATATACGACGACTCACCAATTACGACAAAATCTCGCCGCTGTTTATTACCGGCAAACTGACTGAAGATGCAGAAATTGCTCAGGGTACAGCACCTCACACTGTGGGGTTTGTTCCAGACCGGAATGCCACTGTTTTCGCCGACAGTCCAACCGACTGGATGACGCTGATCCCGACGATCTACAATGCCGATACGCTGGGCATTCGACCAGACCTGGTGGGCCGACCCATCACTAGCTGGGCCGACATTATGGACCCCGCCTTCAAAGGCCAAACCTCAATCATCAACATTCCATCGATCGGTATTATGGATGCAGCGATGATTTGCGAAGCCATGGGCGAAATCACCTATGCCGACAAGGGCAACATGACCCGGGCAGAGATAGACCAGACCATCGAAATCATGAAGGCAGCCAAACGTGACGGTCAGTTCCGCGCCTTTTGGAAAACCTTCGATGAATCCGTGAATCTGATGGCCTCAGGTGAGGTGTTGATCCAGAGCATGTGGTCTCCAGCCGTTGCTGCCGTGCGCAGCCAGGGTGTTCCCTGTGTTTATCAGCCACTGAAAGAGGGCTACCGCGCCTGGGGTGGCGGGCTGGGCCTGGCATCACATCTGTCGGGTCTGGAACTTGATGCCGCCTATGAATACATCGACTGGTACCTTTCAGGCTGGGTCGGTGCTTACCTGAACCGCCAGGGCTACTACAGTGCGGCACCAGAAACTTCACGAGCTCACATGAGCGAAGATGAATGGGGTTTCTGGATGCAAGGCCAGGCGGCTCAAGGCGACATTCTGAGCCCGAACGGCGATGTGATGGAAAAAGCCGGCGCGGTGCGTGACGGTGGCTCTTTCGAAGAGCGTATGGGTAGCGTGGCATGCTGGAATTCGGTGATGGACGAGAACCAGTACATGGTCCGTAAATGGAACGAATTTATCGTTTCCTGACCTCAACCTTGGCGGTGCCAACGAATGTTGGCGCCGGCATTTCAAGGAGTTTTTATGGCCCCCATGATAACAACCCACAACCAGCACAGCTATTGGCAGGCGCTGCCGCTAACACTGGTGCTACTGGCATTTCTGGTGTTTCCGGTCATGGTGATCGGCATTGTCAGCTTCTGGGACTACAATTCCTACTCACTGATACCGGATTTTATTTTCGATAATTACCAGTATCTGCTGAGTTCACCCGTCACGCTGCAAGCCTACTTGAATACGTTCAAATATGCGGCCCTGACCTGGTTCTTCACCCTGTCGATTGGCTTTACGGTGGCCTATTTTCTCGCCTTCCACATACGCTCCCCACGCACGCAAACACTCTGCTTCATCATCTGCACTGTGCCATTTTTCACCTCGAACATTATCCGCATGATTTCCTGGATACCCTTGCTCGGACGCAATGGCCTGGTTAACTCCACGCTGCAGTCAGGCGGGCTGATTGACCAGCCTTTAAGCTTTTTGCTCTACAGCGATTTCGCCGTCGTGCTGGCCTATGTGCATCTTTATACGCTGTTCATGGTAGTGCCTATTTTCAACAGCATGATGCGCATCGACCGCAACCTGGTAGAAGCGGCGGTGGACGCAGGCGCCTCGGGTTTTCAAATACTCAAGGACATTATTGTGCCACTGTCCCGATCCGGCATCATCGTCGGCAGTATTTTCGTATTCACCCTGGTGATGGGCGATTTTGTCACAGTCAAGATCATGGGCGGCGGCATCAAGGCCAACGTAGGCATGATGATCTACAACGAGATATCCCTGTTGCAATACCCCGCTGCCGCTGCGAGCGCCATCGTCCTGCTCGCCACCGTCATGATCATGCTGGTAATCCTGTTCCGGCTGGTCAACATACGCAAGGAGCTGTAGCCATGAATAAACGACCACGCAGCTTTTATCTATTGGCGGCATTTTTCGCTCTCTTCGTACTGTTTCTGTACGGCCCGACGCTGACTATTGCCCTGCTCTCTTTTCAAGGACCCGGAGGCGGCCTGACCTTTCCCATGCGAGGCCTCTCCTGGCACTGGTTCGGTCAATTGTTCGAAGCCCAGGCCGTGGGTAACTTCGGAACCTCATTACGACGCTCCCTGATTCTCGGACTGGCCGTCATGGTTTGTACGGTGGTGTTTTCATTCCTCGCCGGCCTGGCCTTCCGCAAGCGTTTCGCCGGTCAATCGGTGATTTTCTATCTGACATTGACCAGCCTGATTATTCCCTCCATTTTGATCAGCCTTGGCATCGGGCTGATGTTTGATCGACTGGAAATCGAACCGGCCTGGTACAGCTCCGGCTTCGGATCGCACCTGACCTGGACCCTGCCATTCGGTTTACTGATCATGTTCGCGGTGTTCAATCGCTTTAACCCGAGCTACGAAATGGCATCGGTGGACCTGGGTGCCTCTCACTGGCAGACCTTCCGCTACATTCTGCTGCCACTGCTAGCGCCCAGCCTGATGGGCATCGGCCTGTTCGGGTTCACGCTCAGTTATGACGAATTCGCGCGCACGCTGATGACCTCAGGCAGCTTTAATACGCTGCCGCTCGAATTGTTCGCAATGACCACCAATGTCACCAGCCCCGTTCTGTATGCACTGGGAACCCTGACCACAGCGATTTCCCTGTCCGTCATCGCACTGACATTAATTGCGTTACGACTATTCCGGCGTAAGCCAGGGCGGGATGCCGATAAATGATTGCCGTCATTAACCCCAATGCCTCGGTGTCGATGACCGAACAACTGGCGCGTGAGTGTAACGCCCTGACTGGTTTGCACCACAAATTGACCTTTCACCGCTGCGCCGAAGCTCCAGCCAGCATCGAGGGCTACAGCGACGGCGTGTCGGCGGCTTACTGGGTCGCGCACAAGGTACGTCAGCTGGAGTCGAGTTCAACCCCACCCTCAGCCTACGTGATCGCCTGCTTCGACGACACTGGCCTTGATGGGGCCCGGGAACTGACCCGAGCCCCGGTACTGGGCATCGGTGAAATGGCAATGCACACGGCTTCGTTGTTGTGCCAGAATTTTTGCGTCATGACCACGCTGGAGCGATCAGTACCCATCCTGACCCGTAACCTGCACCACTACGGAATGGCTTCCCGTTGTGCGGGAATTTTTGCGTCTAAAGTGCCGGTACTGGCACTGGAGCAGGACCCCGATAGTTATCAGCGCGTACTCAACGCCGCACGCCAGGCACTCGAATCCAACCATGGCGAGGCGCTGGTATTAGGGTGTGCAGGCATGGGCCAGTGGGTTCGGCGCATGGAGGCGGACCTGTCTATCCCGGTGCTCGACGGCGTGCGCATCGCTGTGACGTTTGCCGACGCCATGGTGGGGTTGGGTCTTAAGACCAGCAAGGTACTGAGTTATCAGTTCCCGGAAGTAAAAGCGGCCGAGCCAACGCCTACCAGAGGATAAATAGGCATACCATCCAGCACTCACCATCAGGAACCATGTTACCCGTGTTAGCTCATGGCCACCCGGATAATCTACTACGCAACGCGCTGGCGTTGCTGCGCCGTGCTAAAAATCATCCATGCTTGCCTTAATTTCGCAATATCGTCCAATCTTTTTAGTTTGGAATTGGGTAATCTGCCTCTATTGATTTGGGTTATTCGCAGAGGGTTGTGATGTCGACTGAAAATCGTTTTCAATTTGCTAAAAGTACCGTTCTTGATGAGATCATGTTGCTTGAAGCTTCGATGAGTGATTTTTCTTACGGTACCCATGCCCATGAAGAATTTTCCTTTGGTGTGACCTTATCTGGCCGCCAGGACTTTTTTGCATTGGGCGAACATCACAAAAGTTACTCTGGTAATGTCATTGTGTTTAATCCAGAGGACGCCCACGACGGCCATTCCGGTGGCGACGATACACTGCATTATAAAATGCTATACGTTCACCCTGATCAATTATTGCCTATGTTGCATAGTGCAGGTGTTCGCCGAGTACAAGATTTTCGGATTGAGCAGCTTGTGCAAAACGACACAGTATTAAAAGCCCATGTTTTGCGCTTGGCTGCATTGGTAGAAAGTGACTCTTCATCAGCGCTGGAATATTCGTCTGCGTTGTTTGAGTTTGCTGAATATCTTGCTTGTCAGCAGGGCATCCCCCGCCCTGTTGGCTTAGTGGAGTCTAAACGACGTGCCAAAGACCCTGTTTTTGAGCGAGTGCGTGATTATCTGCACGCCCATGTTGGCGAGGAAGCCTCTTTGGATGAATTAAGCCAAGTGGCACATATGTCGAAGTATCACTTGCTGCGTTGTTTTCGGGATTATTTTGGCATGACGCCCCATCAATACTGGCAAAATTACCGCATCAATCGCGCCAAAGAGGCACTAGAGCTGGGGATGCCGTTAGCCGATGTCGCCTTTACCTTCGGCTTTAGCGATTTAAGTTACTTTAATCGACGTTTCAAGCCGATGTTCGGCCTCACCCCTTATCAATTTAGGCGCACCTTGCTGCGAACTTAGCCGCCAAACTTGCCTTAGATTTTACTCATTTTCCTATTACCTATTTTTATCAAATATCCATTTGAGGGATTCTTATGCTCGAAATAATCATCTATGCCTTTGGCATTATGTACAGTCCAGGTCCAGCCAATATGTTGGCATTGTTCGCGGGTGTCAGTGGGCAGGGCTGGCGTGCTTTTTTGTATTGTGTTGGTGTGGGGCTTGCCATGCTGATCTTGTTTCTACTGATAGGTTATCTTGGCAGTGAGATTATTCCCATAAAATATCAATCGCTTATTGCTATTTTAGGTGGAATGTATATTACCTATCTTGGGGTAAAAATCCTGCTATCGAGCTTTCAACAACAAACCAGCCATGCTAAATACGCTTCAGTGAACTTTAAAACTGGCCTGATTTTACAACTCTGTAACCCTAAGGCTTTAGTGGCGATAGTGCCTATTGTCACGGTGCAATTTCCACGATCACAGATCGAAGGTGGACAAATTGCTTTATGGTCACTGGTTCTTTCCATCATGGCATGCGGTGCACCGAGTGTGTATTTATTGGCAGGCGCTCGTCTTAAAAAAGCCGCGATGAACCCCAAGGTGATGGCATGGGTGAATCGAGTGATGGCGTTGTTATTATTCTATGTGGCTTATCGATTTATCTTCGCTTAATACTCTATTGTTTTTCTTACCTCTTGCAGAGATCTGTTCAGTGTTGTGAGCTCCACAGAGCCGAGCGCCAAGCGAATAGCATGCGGTATATGCGGCGTAATAGTAAAAGGTTCAGCGGTAGATACGGAGATGCCTTTTTTAAGCAAAGCATTTACGACTTGGTCTGCTCGCTCTTCTTCCGGCAAAGTGAGCCAGGCAAAATAGGAGCATGGGTGGCTTTGATAATCACAACCCTGAAATACCGCCGACAGTATTTTTTGTCGTTTAGAAGCATCATTACGTTTCGCTTTTTCTAGCCGTTCGACTGTGCCGTCTTTGATCCAGCTACAGGCTAAAGCAGTAATGATGGCGGGCGTATTCCAGGTAGAAGCTCGTATGACTCTTTTTAGGCGAGGCACCCATTTATCCGGTGCGGCAAGAAAACCAAAACGTAGTCCAGTTGCCACATTTTTAGAAAGACTTGAAACGTATAGAGTTCGTTCAGGCGCGAGTTGGGCGAGTGGCAGGGGAGCTTGTTTTTCCAAAAAAGCATAAGGCGCGTCTTCGATTAGGATCAGCCCATGATGGCGGGCTATCGTCACTACTTGACAACGTTTTTCCTCACTCATCACCCATCCTAACGGATTGTGTACCGTGGGTTGAAGATAGAGCGCTTTAATATTTCGCTTCTGGCATAGGGTGTTTAACACCCGGGTGTCCAGGCCCTGCTGATCCTGGGGAAGGGGTAATAGCTCAATGCCTAATATTTGAGCTAATACCTTTATGCCTGAATAGGTTATGGCATCTACAGCCATAACGTCCCCCGCTTGTAAAAGTGCCATGGCGGTAGTCATTAAGCCATGCTGGGCACCGTCTACAATGAGTACATTGTCGGCTTTAGTGGTTAAGCCGAGACGATGTAGATGCTCTGTCACGATTTGACGTTCATGATCTCGACCACCATGAGGTTGGTATCGCAATAAGCTTTCTAAATCTCCCGATAGAGCCAATTGACGAAGCCCAAGGCGCAGTAGATCGGTCTGTTGTGGCAAAGCCGGATAGTTAAAATTTAAGTCGATTAGGTCATCGGCAATGGCTTGCTGATCTGTTCCCCAGGCTGCAGGCAAGGTGATTTCTCTGACAAAGGTCCCGCGCCCTATTTCTCCCGAGACCAACCCCATTGCGCTAAGTTCGCTATACACCTTTGATGCCGTGACTAAGGCAAGTCCGTACTGTTGGGCGAGTTGTCGATGAGTGGGTAATCGAGTGCCAGGTGTGAGTGAGCCTGCTCGAATCTTGGTGGTGAACTCATCAACGACTTGTTTATAGCGAGCTTTCGTCATTTACAAATGCACCTATGACAATTTTTTGATTGTACTGCTTTATGGGCATAAGATTTTTCCATCAAATAACATTTAAGGAAAGTACTAAGATGAAAATCTGCATTCTGACATTCGATGGCTTTAACGAGCTCGATTCACTGATTGCGTTTAGCCTGCTCAACCGAATAAAAAAACCTGACTGGCACGTATCAATCGCTGGTCCAACACCAACATTACGTTCTATGAATGGGTTGGTATTGGAATCTCTGAATCGTACCGGGTTTTGTGGAGGCAGTTTGCTTTAAGTCAGGCCGCTATAGCCTGACCAGTTTGGTGCTGATAGTAGTTTGCCTCAGCTTCCGCTGGAGGTATATACCCAATCGAACCCAGTAGCCGCTGATGGTTATACCAATGCACCCATTTCAGAGTGGCCATCTCAACGGCTTCACGGCTCTTCCATGATTGGCGGTGGATCACCTCAGCCTTGTACAAGCCATTGAGGGTCTCAGCCAATGCATTGTCGTAGCTGTCTCCTTTACTGCCCACAGAAGGCTCTATATTGGCCTCGGCTAGGCGCTCAGTGTATCGGATGGAAACATACTGGCTACCTCGGTCACTGTGATGGATCAGCCCTCCGGCCCGATGTGGTTGACGTTCATGCAAGGCCTGCTCCAGTGCATCCAGAACGAAATCAGTCTGCATACGGTTGCTGACCCGCCAGCCCACAATGCGACGTGCAAAGACATCGATCACAAAAGCCACATAGAGCCAACCCTGCCAGGTCGAGACATACGTGAAGTCCGATACCCACAACTGGTTGGGCTGATCAGCATGGAAATAGCGCTGAACCCTGTCTTGTGGGTAGGCGGCTTTATCATCCGGTACCGTGGTGCGGACAGCTTGGCCTCGACGCACACCCTGTAAGCCAAGACGCTGCATCAGGCGCCTCACGGTGCATCGAGCCACCTCAACCTGCTCCCGTAGAAGCTGCTTCCAGACCTTGACTACACCGTAACATTGCATGTTGTCATCCCAGACACGCTGGATTTCAACACAGAGCTGGTCATCCCGTTTACTGCGGTCAGGGCGCAACTCAGGATCACGAGCTCTGGCGACCTGCTTGTAGTAACCCGACGGAGCAATCTGCAGGATTCGACAGATCGGCTCGACTCCGTATTGGTCACGATACTCATCAACAAAAGCAATCAATGTTTGGTACGGCGGTCGAGCTCCGCCTTGGCAAAATAAGCACTAGCTAGTCGAAGAATTTCATTGGCTTTGCGCAGCTCTCGATTCTCACGCTCAAGCGCTTTCATGCGTTCACGCTCATCAGTGGTTTGACCAGAGCGCTGACCTGTATCCGTCTGATGGCGGCGTAACCAGCCGTGGAGGGTCTGAGGTACACAGCCAATCTTAGGTGCAATGGACTCAATAGCGGCCCACTCAGATGGATAATCATTCAGGTGTTCTTGAACCATACGCACGGCACGCTCACGAACTTCGGGGGAGTATCTGTTAGAGTTTTTCATAGCCTTATTCTCTCAAAGAAATAGGCCTCCACGAAAGCCGGTGTGATTCATCTCAGGCATCGTTGGTGGATGTTATTGATGCTGATGCGGTGCTTATTGGAAGCGGTATCAAAACAAGAGACCATGTTGCCGATGAGCAGCTGATGACTCAATTGATGCTTGATCCTACTCGTCAGTTGATTGGTGCCCAATGCTCTGGTGCTTTGTTATTAGAAAAGTTAGGGTTGTTAAAGAACATACCAGTTTGCACTGATTTGACAACGGCGCCCTGGGTTCAAGAAACGGGGGTTGAAGTGCTTAATCAAGCTTTTTACGCCGATCAGAATATCGCTTCATCAGGAGGATGCCTTGCATCTTCTTATCTTGCTTGCTGGTTAATAGCACGGACAGAAGGGCTGGATGCAGCAATATCGGCAATGCACTATGTTGCGCCAGTTGGAGAGAAAGATGCTTACGTTAAAGCCATGCTACGCAATATTGGCCCTTATTTGGAGTGAGTAAAACGGTTAATTACCTGAGCTGGCTATCCTTGCTGCCACGGCGATTGATACCGCCTGAATTAACTTCCTGCTTTTCCAAGGCTGATTGACAGGCAATACAAAGCCGAACGCCAGGAATCGCCTGGCGGCGCTTTTCTGGAATAACACTGTCACACTCTTCACAATGGACGGCGCTCTCACCCTTGGCTAATTTACTTCGAGCCTGTTGCACGGCATCTGCAACGCTCGCATCAATTTGATCCTGTACGGCTCCATCTCGTGACCAACCACCTGCCATTGCGTTCTCCGACATTGATTCACCTTTAAACGGCGAACAACTCTATTAAAGTATATATTTCAAAATCACGCCACAGTCAGCGCTTATCTACTACACCCTACGCCGTACAACAATGCCTGCCGATGTAGAGATATGACCTTCCAGGCGCAACTTCAAATGCGGATACTGGAAGTACGGCAGAGTATCAACCAATTCGAACACTATTGCGGGAAAGAATAGCCCAGATAACGCAACTCTTGCGCGTATTGCCTTTCAACAAACTGACGCGCTGGTTCTGTGTAGATTTTAGCCGCTGTTGCTTCTGCTGGACGAAATCCGGACTTATAGGTAGATAGCTCTGAGGGTTTCCAATCGACGCCTATGTGTGAACATACCCTTTGCAGATCACCCTGTAAGTTTTCAAAACGAACCAGAAAGTCCATACAGTTCTCACCTGCAATCTTGTACATTGGCTCATTACTAGGCAACTTTTCTGTAGTCAGCCAACGCGCAAATTCATCTTTATGACGCTCGTCAAACTGGGGGGTAAAAGACTCACGGCGGAGAAAATAGAAGTATGACACCAACTGCTCAAACGGGTTGCGTACCACGCAAAACTTAAAGTATTGAGACCAAAGGTCATCGCCCAGTTCTGCACGAACCTGCTCGGCACTCATATGGTTCCACCACTTGCAATTAGGCTCCATATGACCACCACGATAGCCTACAATCCCGGCATCTGACTCGTAGGTTTCCCGGGCATGACTCGGGATAAACTCACCCTCATGCATGCAATACGGCTCAAAGTAAACTTCAACTGACGTGCCTGCCGTTTTTACGGTCTTCGTATAGATGAAGCGGTATCTGTGACTGACTAGCAAGTTGCTCTCCGAAGCCAAATGAAGCTGTAGAAAAACCCCATAAACACCGCCCACGCAGCCTGAAACAATCCAGACATGAGTATAGGAAGCATAAACCACCTGTTTTGAGAACGCCAGACAGGCTAAACCTTTTCCACCTGCCCCACCCGAGGTTCAGATTCAGATCATTACGCCTCAGCCATCTTTCAAAAAATCGTTAAGAAATAGTTCATGCGCAAAGTCATACAACTCATAGTCTGCTCGATTAATTTCGTGTAGATGCAATAGGTCGGCGTGACTCAGGCTTTCTCGCCTAAGACGACCCTCATTAACGTTTAACGCGGCCGTAGTTTCAGGGCGCGGCCATTGAAAGCGCCGACAGAACAACTCGATTGACTCGTCATACCGCTCAGTGATACCAACAAAACACATCTGTCGAAGTCGTAACTTGGCTATTTCCAGCATATCCACAACCGGACGATCAAATGGAGCGGTGAGTAGACGCCGCTCCAACTCCCCGCTAGCAAGTTGTTGCGCCGTCAAGGGTGCGACAAACGTATTGGGATCTGGGTCGAGCGCCAATGATCGTAGCTGAAAATTTGTTACCGTCGTCGCCATCTCAGGATCTCGCAGGAAGGCACTGAAGCTTCCCAGCTCAACAGCACGTTGATGGAAGTAGTGCCCAGTGTACTTGAGAATGTGGCCATAGTGAGAGAGCGCACGCTCAATGGGATCTCTCAGGAAGACTACGTATCGAAACGGATCGGGAACATACTTGTACAGAAACGAATAGAAGTGTCCCCAGATCAATCGCCGACACGAGACCTCCTCTTTGGGTAGTGTTATCAACTCGCGCCAGAGATGCGCTGGGCATACGTCGTTAGAGTCAAAGTGTGCCTCTAGAAAACGGTTGAACGTGGTACCCGCGGTCTTCGGAATGTGCAGAAAATAGATAGGCACCCATTCGTCATGAATCGGTGCAGCGTTTGGCAGTTTGCGATTATTCATCCAGCTCAATTCCTTCAAGCCTTATGTAGGCGTAGGACCGTAAATCAGCGATGCGCACCATCAACTCAAAAACTCTTCGAGCATGAGATAATCTAACAACACCTGCACTAGGGTAGGCAGATCATGCTCTAGCGTGCGTAGATGTATCTGCGGATTCAGCGGTGGCTCATAAGCCGAGCCAATACCCGTAAAATTTGCAATCAAACCAGCGCGGGCTTTTCTGTAAAGCCCTTTCGGGTCACGCCGCTCGCACTCCTCCAACGGAGTATCAATGAACACCTCGATAAAGGAGTCCTCACCGATCAACGCCCTTGCCACCTCACGATCGTGCTGAAATGGAGAGATAAATGCTGTGATCACCATAATGCCAGCGTCAATAAACAAACGCGCGACCTCAGCTACCCGGCGAATGTTTTCCTGACGATCCACATCACTAAACCCAAGATCGCGACAAAGTCCTAAGCGCAAATTATCACCATCTAACAGATAGGTGTGCTTGCCGCGCTCAGCGAGCGCCTGCTCTAAAGCATTGGCAATCGTCGATTTACCCGTACCGCTCAAACCAGTAAACCACAACACACAAGGCCGCTGACTTTTAATACGAGAGCGCCATGCAGCATCAACAAACGCCGAATGAAAAACCAAATTACTGGACATGCTTAATCACTCTAAGTAAAGACTGAGCAGACTAAAACCTGCTGACTATCTTGTAAAAAGCACTTCTGACAACCGCATCAGTAAAAAGCGTTTGATATCGCTCAAGCCCCTCTTCTCCCAATGCATTAAGATCGTACATGTTATTTTGCAGTGAAATAATAGTCTCTGCCAAGGCTTCATAATCACCAGGAGTCAAACTAATCGCACCTTCGCAATCGCGAGCAACCCAGTTAACACCTGTACCAAGCTTGCAATTCACAATAGGCTTTGAGCAGGCCATCGCATCCAACTGAGTGATACCAAAAGCCTCTGAATAGAACACGGAAGGAAAAAGAAAAGCCCGACAATCTTTTAAAAGATGGTACTTATCCACATCAGATAAGACTTCATTAACAAAGCATATACGTACTGGAAATTCATTTGCCAGCGCCTTAAAGCGCTCTTCTTCCGGCCCCACACCAAAAACCATCAGATTGATGGGTCGCCCTTCACTCATTAGCCTGCGGAAAGCCTGATCCATAACCTCTGTCCCCTTATAGGGAACCAGTCGACCAAAGAATAGATAATAACCCTCTTCCCTAAAGTGGTCAGGAATTTCAGTCGAAGCCTTCTTAGCCAAACAGGCGGAAACATACTCGGCATCCACAGCATAGGGTAATACGTCCATAGGCCTACTAATCTGGCCCAGCACCTGTGAGCACTCGCGCAACACTGGGCTACCCACGATGACAGTATCCGCAATACGTGTGGCCCAAGAATCAAAAAAATACGTAATGCGTTTTAAATAGTGCTGGCGATATACATCACAATGATAACTCACTATTTTTTTCCCAGAAATCAGCTTCTGGAACAAGCAAAAGGCAAAACTGGCCCATGGGAACTGCAGATTAATATGTACGATGTCGGCCTGCCTGATCAAACGTAAAAAATGCAGAAAAAATGCAACGCTTATGGGCACTGACAATAGATTACCGAAAGACCCCGCACGAATAACCTCAATACCCGAGACCGTTTCTTTTTTAGTCTGCCAGGACCGACGGTGTTCACAACACAAAACTGTCACACTACAACCAAGATCTTTATACCAATGAGCATATTGCTGAACGGCCGTTTCAATACCTCCAACCGAGGGCGCATAAAATTTATTTATCAGTAAAATCCGCTTATTCAAAAAGCCCTCCAACAGCCGCGCAAACCATCATAGTTAAAAACCAACACTGGCCCGATACGTATCCAGCAAGGTCTGCTCAAGCGGAATACCGGGTACCGTCCCTACAAGCTGCTGCAACAGCGAATTATCACCCCGTAAAATCGGAATTTCATTGGCCCGAACAAAGGCCGGGTTAACTTGCACCTCGATAGGATAGCCCGCGATTTTCTCCATCATGTCCAGCACGCTACGCAAGGCAGTCGCTTGGCCAGAACAAATATTTACTCGGCAACTTTGTGCTGGCGAATCCAGTAAAGCTAAATAGGCTTTGACCACGTCTCGCACGTCGGTAATGTCTCGACTGACCTCAAGATTACCCAGCTCAATCTGCGTAGCCTTGCGGGCAAAATGCCCAATAATCTTGGGAATCAGGAAGCGCTCATCCTGCCCTGGGCCCGTGTAATTAAAGGGGCGAGCAATCACGATGGGTAGCCGCTCAAACCAAGTGGCTACCATGTGCTCCATCGCCAACTTGCTGCAGGCATAATGATTGACAGGTGCGGGACATACCTGCTCATCAATTACCTCAACACAGGGTGTACCGTATATATTGGCACTGCTGGCTATCAGCACTCGTGCAGGGGGGGCCGCCAAGCTGGCCAAGGCTTCCAATAAGTTCAAAGTGCCAAATACATTCACTCGGTAAAAGGCTTCTTGGTCGACATGGCCAACGAAAGAAACAGCGGCAAGATGCACCACCCAGTCTGGCTTAGCCTGTAATACAGCCGCTTTAACGGCCGCCGCATCGGTTAGATCACATACCAAGGTTTCATCTGCGGCGGTTACCCCATGGCCCAAACCTACCACTTTGTATCCGAGCTCTTGCAATGCGTGGATCATATAGCGACCGGTAAACCCAGAAGCCCCCGTTACCAGAGCAGTAGGCATGCATATTCCTCCTTAAAATGAAAAGCCTTGTTCATTACGGCGCAAATCAGCTTCAACCATCATGGCGCACAGTTGTTCAAGGCTGGTCTTAGGTTCCCATCCTAACTCACGTTTGGCTTTTTCCGGATCACCAATCAACAGTTCGACTTCTGCAGGGCGATAAAACTTAGGATTTATCGTCACAATTACATTACCTGATGCCGTATCGATGCCTTGTTCCCCTGCCGCCTCACCCTTCCACTGCAGATTGATATCGACCGCCTTGAAAGCCAATGACACAAAATTACGCACCGATTCAGTACGATTGGTAGCCAAAACAAAGGTATCCGGCTTATCAGCTTGCAGCATACGCCACATACCCTCTACATATTCCTTGGCAAAACCCCAGTCACGCCGGGCATCCAGATTACCCAACTCCAATAGGTCCTGTTGGCCCAACTTGATCTTGGCAACGCTGTCAGTGATTTTGCGGGTCACGAACTCGCGACCACGCAAGGGTGATTCATGGTTAAACAGAATGCCACTGGCGCCGAAGATGTCGTAGGATTCACGGTAATTGATGGTCATCCAATGTGCATACAGCTTGGCTACACCATAGGGGCTACGTGGGTAAAATGACGTGTTCTCATTCTGCGGAATGGCCTGCACCTTGCCGAACATTTCAGAAGTGGATGCCTGATAGAAACGTACCTTCGGGTTAACTATACGTATCGCCTCCAGCAAGTTTACCGCGCCAATACCAGTGATCTCGGCGGTAGTAATCGGCTGATCAAACGACACCCCGACGAAGCTCTGCGCCGCCAAGTTATACACCTCGGTAGCCTCGCTGCTTTGTAACAAGCGAATACTAGACGATAAATCCGTCAGATCATATTCGAGCAAATGTAAATTGGGGTGATCCTGAATTCCCAATTCTTCAATGCGCCAGAAATTCACCGAACTGGTACGGCGATAAGTACCGTAGACAGTGTAGCCTTTTCCCAGTAGCAATTGCGCCAAATAGGCCCCGTCTTGGCCAGTAATGCCGGTAATGATAGCTTTCATAATTACATTTTATCCATATAAAATAGAGACGACCAAACGGCCCTAAAAGCCATACACCGAGGTACATCTAGCTCACAACTCCAATAGTTTTTCTTTTAGCCGTCGGCCAAGTATTGGATAGTATCTATCGCCCTTCCATTGCTCAGCCCTAGACAAGGTCTGACTTACCTCAACTGAGCCATTCAAGATACGAGACATAATCATCTTAATCCCTTCAGCTATGTCATGAAAACTAGTCCCTGGCAACTCAAAAACAACATCACGAACATCATCGAATATTGACAACGGGGTCACGGCTACAGGTACCCCTGATGCAAGTCCCATGCGCACAGCCGCACTAGAAGACTCACCGGTCTCTTGGTAAGGGTAAACAACTAAATCTGAGTTTCTAAGCAACCCTATTGAAAGATCATCACTCAAGAAATCTGAAACTATAGAAACCTTACCCTCCAAACCCAACGTGGTTATTTTCTTGCGCGCAGCACTTATGAGTTCATACGACAAAATAGAATCATAAGCAGCATTCAACATTAACAGGCTAATATTAAACCCACTCTCCCTTAGTTTGTGGATAGCATCAATAAGCTCAAAAAGCCCTTTATGTGGGAGAAAAAAACCATAACTTGCAACAACAAATTCAGAACTTCTAAACTTAACATTAAAATCATTACTACGAGAAGAATAGACGCCCTGAGGCATTAACACTACATTTTCTGCCAAATCTATATTATTCAGATTTCCAAGGTCATTAGCAGAGTGTATAAATATATTCTCACAGAGTGAGAATGCGTCATAGAGCTGCTTTAATTTTTTATCCTTATACAAACCCGGATCTGGATCAGTTGTGCTGTGTAGTGTTACAGACACTTTCCTACCTACACGAACAAGCTTCTGTATAAACTCGCTCAGTACATGAAAATCAAAAAATCCGTAGTTAAACTGGATCAATACAACCCAGATACCCTCCCTGATGATACTTTCATACAGGGCACTTAGTTGTTCCCCTGTAAGCGTCCATTCCAAGACGTCCTAGAGCCAGCCTATTTTTAAATTTACAGTAGCCTCAGACTTTAAAAAACGAGGTTACCGATATGAAAAAACATCGCACATCAGCACAGTGGCAAGCACTGATCGACCAGCA